>BQJS01000292.1 GCA_021604825.1 Phycisphaerae bacterium
GAGCAGTGGCACAGGTTTTTGAAATTTGTCTCTCTAGATTTCGGCGATGATTTCGCGCGATAGCATCAGTTGGGCGTGCAGATCGTCGTTTGACAAACCGGTGATCCAATCGTCTCCCGAGCCCACGATCCGGTCAGCCAGCGAGACTTTTTCGGTGAGCATCTTGTCGATGCGATCCTCAATCGTGCCCATGCAGACAAACTTGTGAACCTGCACGCGGCGGGTTTGGCCGATGCGATGGGCCCGGTCGGTGGCTTGGTCTTCGACGGCTGGGTTCCACCAGCGATCAAAATGAAACACGTGATTCGCCGCCGTCAAGTTCATTCCAAGTCCACCGGCTTTTAGCGACAACAAGAAAACCCGCACGTCACTCTTCGGATCTTGAAAACGCTCAACCATTTGCTCACGCTTTTTAGCAGTTGTTCCACCGTGCAGGAACATCGCATCCGTTCGCAATCGCTTCTTGATTAGCGAAACGAGAAGGTCTCCCATTTTTCTAAACTGCGTGAACACCAGCGCCCGATCATTTTCGGAAATCACCTCTTCAAGCATGTCGACCAAGCGCTCGCACTTGCCGCTGCGGGCATCAAGCTCACCGCCGTCATCAAGAAAATGGACCGGATGATTGCAGATCTGTTTGAGTCGGGTCAGCGACGCGAGAATGATTCCACGTCGGCGGATGCCCGTTGTCGTCTCCACCGTTGACATCGTTTCGGCGACCACCCGCTCGTATAGACTTGCCTGCTCTGCAGTGAGGTTGCAGAACACGCGCATCTCCATCTTTTCGGGAAGGTCGCATTCGACGGCTGGGTCGGATTTGATTCGCCGGAGAATAAACGGGCGAATCATGGTCTTCAGATGCTTGGCTCGATTCGCATCACCCAATCGCTCGATCGGAACCGCGAAACGCCGACGGAAGGCGGCTGCGTTCCCGAGGATTCCGGGGTTGAGCATCTCCATGATCGACCACAATTCCGACAAGTGGTTTTCGAGCGGCGTACCGGTAAGACCGATTCGATGCGTGCTGGGCAGCGATCGGATCGCGACGGTCTGCGCCGCACTGGGGTTTTTGATTTTTTGCGCTTCATCAAGAACGATGCGATGCCACATCACTTTGCGAAGCGTTTCCAAATCGCGATGGCCGAGTGCGTAGGTGGTGATGATTGCGTCGGACGCCTGCGCATTCTTGATGAATGCATCATCAGTCAGTCGCTCGGGGCCATGGTGGACCGACACTTTGAGATCGCTTGCAAACCGTTCAATCTCACGTTTCCAGTTGCCCACCACCGACATCGGGCAGAAGATCAGTGTCGGGCCTGCAGCTTCGTTACGCTGTCGTTCCTGCAGTAGCAGCGCGATGAGTTGGATGGTTTTCCCAAGACCCATGTCGTCGGCGAGGCACGCACCGATCCCCGCTTTTTGCATGAATCTCAACCACGCCAGTCCGCGCAATTGATACGGGCGGAGCGACCCGTTGAAGCGCTCTGGTTGTTCCTGTTTTTCGAGTTCGGCATCGGGTGCGGCATTGAGCAGCCGTTCGATCCACGATTCCGCGTCCAGCCCAAAGATGGGCAGGTCGATTTCTTCTTCCGTCGCTCCGCCAGCCATCCGGATGGCCTGCCCCAAAGTCATCTGACCCGTGGACTGCGTGTCGAGGAATTGGGCGGCTTGCGTGGATGCACTGGTGTCGAAGTAAACCCATTCACCGCGAAAGCGCACCAATGGCGACTGCTGGTTTCGAAGTTCGTCGAATTCCTCGCGGCTGATCGACGAATCGCCGATCGCCAATCGCCATTGAAAATCGACAATACTGGATAGTCCCACACCGCTTCGACCGACATTGTCGGAACTTGAGGAAGACTCGCTTCCTTCGCCCATCGGTGCAACACGTAATCGCAGCCCGATTTGGCGTTCAAAGCGCCGGGCCCACTCCGGTAAACGCACACCGAATCCGCGCGTTTCCAATAACGTTGCGGCATCTCGAATAAAAACATGGGCTTGTGTTGCGTTGAGCGCGACGCCGGTGGGATGCGGTTCTTGCAACGATGCCTCAATGGGTGCAAACACTTCGGCTGCCCGGGTCAAGTCGCGGACGATTTCCTCCCGCCGCGTCTGCATCGTGTTGCGAAGCAAAGAGGGGGCGGCTGAATCGTCAGCCCATACCTCGGAAATGTCCTGCATAACGCCTGGAGCGTCTTCGGACTGCAGCCAGTATCGAATCTTCCACGGGGTTTCCTCAGCGTCCGCGACGTCTTCGGATGATTCATCACTACCCGTCAATTCATCATCACCCGTCAGCCCATCATCACCCGTCAACCCATCATCGTCGTAGGCAGGGTCCAGCAACTCGAAACACAACCGCGCGGGAATCTGCGTGCGACCCCTGTCGAGTTTTCCGATCCAGGAGCGGGCGTGGCTGATAAACTCCGATCGACCGTCTGGCCCATGCTGCAAGTCGCCTTCATTGCCGAGCAGCGAACTCAACCAGCGCACATCCCAAGTGCCTTCGCGCTCAGCCCGTTCGTGAATCTGATCGAAGAATGGGTCTTGCACCAAGCTGCGACGAATCAGTCCATCCGCACAAATGTGCAGAAAACTTTCGATGAGTCTTGCGGCGTCTCGGTCGCGTTCATTGATGCCGTCGATTGCCCGGCAGACGTGCGGCATGGCGTCGGCGATCTCCTGCAACCATGCCAGCGAGTCCTTGCTCTGAACGGCCAATCGCCAATGGGCTGAACAGGATTGTTCTACGCCCTCATCGATGTGTGGTGAGAATTGCCGCTGGCGGATCATCTCGACGAGAAAGTGAGCAAGGTGCCACCAATACTGCACGGAGGCCCCGCAGTTTTCGGGGAGCGGCGTCGGGAGCGACGTTAGCAGGTCGATTGCGTCAGCCGGCATGAAGCGCAGCGATGGAATCTGAAAACAACGCAGCGAATCGCCGTTGCTTTCCACCGGCAGCTCTTCCATCTTGACGGCATGTTGAGAAGGAACCGGCGCTCCCAGTTCTTGCGGCAACCACAACGCCAGCGAATCTTCATGGGCGATCGACGCCAAGAGTCCGTCAGGCGACAGATCACCCACGACAGCGTGCAATGCTTCTGCCGGTACGGCAAATGGATGGGCGCCGGATTGACCGTTGGTCGGTGCGATTCCCGTCTCGCTTTCGACAGCCGCATCTTCTCCCCAGATATGAAAACCAGACCGAACCCATATGCCGTGAAGCTTCGTCATACCCTGCAGTCTCGATTCAAAGGTGGTGTAGCGAATTCCCCCGGTGGCACCCACTTCGGCAGGCACGCGCGCTGGTCGTGCTGTCCGAATCGAACGATTATGACACAAGCTCAATACTGTCGCAACGGGACGATGGGTCGTCGGGAGGTCAAAGAATGCGAGAATGGCGGGCAGGCAGGGAATTAGGCTCGATTTGTTGGCTGTGCGGCGCTTGGACCGAAAGTATCCTGGCCGTCTTTGTCGCGTGGCTGTGAGGAATCGGCATCGTCTCGATTTACATCGTGCCAACTGCGTCCACGGACGAACAGGAGTACGAAGAATATCACCGAAGACACGATCAGAATGATGCGAGCAGGCACGATCCGGTGGGGGTTGTGTCCTCGAAAGAGCTGAGACGCTCCAAAGGCCATGCCAATGAGCACAAGCGTGAAAATGATTGGACGAATCGTATCGCCGTAGATTCCGTGTGTGCGATGGCGTCGTACTTTGCGGAATGCAAACACCATCATGCCCAGGCAAGCGGCACCGACCATGGCCATGGGGATAAACTTGTTCGGCTGCAGCGTCTTTCGCGGAAACTCGTGAATAATGACGCCATTGACGTTCGTCTTCACTTCGTAGCTGGCAGGTTCGCCCGACAGGAGATAGACCGACGCACTTACAAGTCCTACGAGACACGCGAAGCCCAGCAAGGATGCCAGCACGCGCGTGATCGGCCAACGCTGCGGTGGCTGAGGTGCGGCAAAAGTCGATGCGGGTTCCAACAACCCGCTCTCATCGCTTGCGGTATTGGCATGTTGGACAGCATTGGTTGTGCCTTGTTGCTCGGGGCGATCGATCGGCTCGTGGGCGAATTGGTTTTGCGGTTCCCATTCGACGCCGTCTCGCGCGTCGGGTTTGTTGCGTTTCCAACCGTCGAATGGTCCGGGGCGACCTGGTGCGTTGCCGGCGATCCAATCCCTCAGCGGGAACAACCACGCGAGCGCTTCAAACACCAGCGATGCCGACGCC
>BQJS01000293.1 GCA_021604825.1 Phycisphaerae bacterium
CGGCAAATTGCGAGACCTTCGGTTACTTTTCCTTCCCAGATCATGTGCGCGGCGACCTGATACTCGATGCCGGTCCAAACTTCTTCGGCGTACTTGGTGCCTTCCTTCATATGGTCGCTTTTGGGCCACGTGCAGGTAAAAAGACCAGCGTCACCGGGAGAGATGAACCACCGGAAGGGCTTGAAGGTTTCATTGTACGGGCCGATGTCCGGAGCCCAATTGTAATTCCATATGGACTCTAGCGCTTTAACAACGTGTTCTTTGGGCAGTATGTGTCCGAGTCCTACTTGGTGGGCCCAGGCCTGTCCAAAGACTTGGTCGGAAAGGCAACCGTCCTTGTATTGATCTTTCGGATGTTTTTCTAAGTCGACATCTTGCGCGTAGTACTCGCCATTCCAAAGTTTTTCTTCGACCATCCGGACACCGCTGTCGAAGATGGTATGCAACCGGTGCGCGAACGCTTCGTCCGCCATTTCGCGGGCCATCTCCTCCGCAGCGCGCAGCGCCGCGAGGTACAGGCCGGCGATGAGAGAATTCGCACCGAAGTAATAAATGTCATAGGTATTGTGTTGACGGTTTTCAATAATTCCGTCTTCATTCTGATCTTGCGTGATCAGGTACTCCATCGTGAGCTTGATCGCGGGCCAGTTGCGTTCGAGAAAAGCGTTGTCGACGGACATCAAATGTTCGCGATAGGCCTTGAGAACCGTGCCACATTGCCCGTCGGTCGCATCTTCGTTGTTGCCGCGGAATCCGACCATACCGGTATCGGGGTGGAAGCCGCCTCCTTGGGTGGTTGGCAGGAAATCCTGCTTCTCACGCACACGTCGCGCCAACTCGGGAAATAGGCGCGCATGGCCTTGGGCGTAATTCCACACATGGGTGCATGTGCCGTGGCAGCAGGCCACACCTTCATAGGCCCAAAATCGGCCGTTCTTCCACCATTGGCACGTGCCGGTTGCGAGGGAGGAGATAGTTGAATGGAGTCTATCCAGCAACCAGAACGGCAAGGTGCTGTCGTAGTAGGCATCACGCCATTTCCGAGTCTCGCTACTGAGGCGATCGTGGTGTTGTAGAACGTACTGCGCGACAGCCCCGGCATCCGAGAACTGTTGGCTGTAGTACTGGCCGACTGATCCATGGGACACATCCCATGGTGTGACAACGAAATTCTCGCCATTCACTTGGTTTGGAAAATGCCAGGTCAGAACGTAGGAGAAGGTGTGTTTTTCTCCAGGCTCCAATCGTACGCGCGCGCTACGTTGTATTCCATACCGTGTGTCTCGGTCGCTGTAGACGGCATTTTCTTCCAGCGCCTCTTTTGCGGATAGCCGTTTGGGTAACACGTTTGAACGTTCAGTGTTCGCGTTGCTTGGCTTCGTACACGAAAGCGCCATCGTCCCGAAATCCGCTGCCTGGGCGAGTGGTGCATTTTTCGCCCGGGGGGTATCTGCAAACTCAATCTGATCGATGGCAATCAAGCCCCCGGCGAAGCTCATCTGGTCGACGATGCGAATCCGCGCCTCCCGTCCTCCCCAAGATTCGACGTTCCATGATCGCCACTCCATGGCGTTCGTGTTTCGACCCAGCGACGTCCGCACGATTTTCCCATCCACTTCAAGCTGTATGCTGACACGTCCAGGGTGGTTGCCGCCGCAAATCAAGAAACTGATGTAGTTGCGTTCAATGACAAATGGTGGTGAACTGAGGGAGCCCTGTGGTCCTGTCCCGCCATTGGCGGAACTCGCGAAGCCCGCATCGAGGTAGCCGGTAATTTGGCTTTCCCCGGTGGTATTGGGGCCACTCCCGAATGCGTTGCCATCCGTGGTCCAGCGACCAAAGTCCTGGCCCTCGAAATCTGCAAAGCGTATGACCGGGCGGTGGACTGGTCTTTCAGTTAGGGCGGTTTCTACCGCCGAATGGAGGCAATAGGAACTGTCGCCCTCCGTACGGAATTCGGTTCTTCGGTCGGCGTTGTACTCCTGTGCATAGGCACTACATATCGAATTTTGGAGCCAACCGATTAGGCTTGCGTTTAGCGGTTTTTCAGACACATTTTCAACGGTGATATTGAAAACCGTTGCCGGCAACGCAGAATCGGCGGCATTCAAAGGGATAAAGGGAGAAAATGCTTCCATTTCTATTGACGCCGGACAGCCCGACTCTGAGTACCGTACGATGCCGATCGGGTACTCGCCTTGGAAGCTGATGTCCGTGAAACCATCTTTGTTCAGCGTTTTGACGGTGCGGTCTCCGTCCTGCGCATCAAAAGCGATGGCGAATCCTTGATCAACGGGCTTCGCAATGCCACGATGTTCGTAGGTCGCCATTGTCACATCGACCCAATTCGATGCCGCATCGTTGAAGATCTGCCAGCAGCCCAGGGTGCCGTCGCCACACAGGTAGAGTTGTCCGGTCCCGATCCCCCCACAAGGCATGCCGATTCGTTCGATGGCCGTTCCCGAGAACACCTCCTTGACGCCGCGTTCGACAAGATTGCGCAGCCATTCCTCGGAGAGCAATTTGTCTTTTGGAATGAAATACCCCGAACGTGACGCCGCTTCCGCGAACGGTCCTGCCATTGGAAACAACACTTCACCGACAAGGGTTGTCGCGATATATCCGAGTCCAGCAACTTGGAGAAACTGTCGGCGACCGAGCGTTGCGGGCGTGGGACTACATGGTGCGCCGTTGCACGTGCAGGCGGCGGGATTTTGCATTCGACTCACTGTGTGATTCTCTTGTGCACCCGGTGCAGCGCGGTCTGAGTCCATATCTGCTTCCTTCATACGATAGCGTCCACGGCGATCGAATACATGGCCCGGGGCATTGCGATCCGGCGCGTGTATCGACCCAGAAAATTATTCCGTAATTTCTTCCTTGGAATCGTCGTCCAACTTGATGCCCTTGAGCCATCTGTCTGCAAAACTGCGTCCTTCTTGCACGATGCGCATAAGGTGCCTCGGTTCCGCGAACCCATGGTCCGCGCCGTCGATGATCACGAGTTTATTGTGGTTAGAACCAATTTTGTCGAGATTTTCGTGCAGTAGGATGGCTTGTCTCACGGGTACAACGGGATCGAGCGAACCATGTATGGTGAGTACTGGCGGATCGTCGACGTCGATGTAATGTACGGGCGAGGCCTGCGTCATGACGTGGGCGGTTCTATCGGATGTACCGAGGAAATCGGCCAGCGCATCTTCAAAACCCGCGCCGGTATCAGCGATGAGTGTTGCCTCGGCCTCGGGATCGGCATGCCAAAGTCGCAGGTCAGTGGGGCCGGCCACATTGATTATGGCTTGCACCGTGCTCGAAAACTCGGCGTGTCCTCCATCACCTTCAAATCCATCCTCGGGATTCATGAGGCCGAGAAGAAGGCAAAGATTGCCACCGGCGGAATGGCCACTGACGCCAATCTTTTCGGGGTCGATACCGAATGTTTTGGCGTTCGCCCTTAGAAAACGCACCGCGCACTTCACATCTTCAATCTGGGCCGGCCAGGGGGATTTTGGTGCCAGTCGGTATTCAACCGAAGCGGCCACGTATCCGAACGAGGCAAACTGCCGAATCACCGCTTCGAAATCACTTTTGTATCCCGATTGCCATGCACCACCGTGAATGAAAACCAGCGCGGGAACCGGCGCCGTTTCGGAATCTGGTCGTGCCATATCCAGTTTTAGTTCTGTCCCGCCAGCATTTCCATAAACAATATCTTTTGTCAGCGTTACAGACCCTTGAGCGTGTCCGAATGCCGCGGTCCCGAGGAGTACGATTGCGATCCAGAATTCCGGATATTTGCTGTTCATCGGTGTTGTCCGATCCTTGTTTCAGTATTTTGCATGGAATGTTTTTTGTGGTCCTTGCCCCATGGGATTCTCTCGTTGGTTCTCGTGGGGCAATCGATTCTCTTACCCTTTTAGTCGGATACAATCCATTCCGGCGAGAAACCCGGCCGATTCGGCATTTTTTCCGACGACCCGAATTTCTAGAATATTGTTTTCCGCGGCGATCGGCAGGGGGATCGGTGACGTCATTTGCTTTCGTACAACGCCATCCTTATTGAAGCCATCCCATTCACAAAGCTTCTCGCCGTTCATCCAAAGTTCACATTGCCCATAGTCTGGCCCTGTCGTGTAAAAGAGGTCGAAAGGGTAACTGCCTGCATCGCTTGCATGAAGTGGTAGTTTCGCGGTGAAGGTTTCCGGTTTCGTCGCATCAAAAAACAGGTGCTT
>BQJS01000294.1 GCA_021604825.1 Phycisphaerae bacterium
CCCAAATCGGCGAAGTCGACGTCCTTGCTCAACAGGCGATGCGTACCGATGACGATGTCCACGCGACCTTTGCGGGCTTCTTCGATTAGTTGCTTCTGCTGCTTGGCTGTTCGGAATCGTGACAAACATCCGACCGAAAACGGATAATCCGCCAACCGCTCGCTGAACGTCTTGTAATGTTGCTCAGCCAATACCGTCGTCGGTACCAGAACGGCTACCTGCTTGCCATACTCCGCAACCTTGAACGCAGCCCGCATAGAAAGCTCGGTCTTGCCATACCCAACATCGCCACACAACAGGCGATCCATCGGCCGGGCCCGCTGAAGGTCCTTGTTGATTTCATCGGCGACGACAATCTGATCGTCAGTTTCGTCGTATGGAAACGCATCCTCAAATTCACGCTGCCATGACGTGTCAGCCGGGTAAGTTATACCCTCGTGGGCTTCGCGGGCGGCTTGCGTGCGGAGCAGGGCTTCAGCCAACTCGTTGACCGCCTCCCCCGCTTTCTCTTTCGATTTCTTCCAACGCGTCCCACCGATTTTTGAAAGGGTCGGTTTGTGTGCACCGGCACCGACGTACCGCTGCACGAGATCGATCTGCGACGCGGGCACGTGCAGCACCGCTTTTTCGTCAAATTCAAGCGTTAGGTATTCTTCGGTCTTCTCCGAATTCTCCCGGCGCATCGTTTCCATCTTCTGGAATCGAGCGATGCCATGCGTCGCATGAACAACAAGGTCGCCGGGTTCCAACTCCATCCACCCGTCGAGCGGATGGGACGCGACGGATTTTCGTATGCGCCGTCGCTGCCGGGATCGATGGAAAACCTCGTGATGCCCGACGACAACGGTCTTGGCGTCGGCCCAATCAAACCCGCGATGCACGAAACCGATGCGCGTCTCGATGCGCTTTGAGGCTTTCGCGTCGGCTTCCTCAAGAAGTTCCAGCAAGCGAGATTGTTCGCCGTCGTTTTCGCAAACAACGCACACCTGCCGATCGGAAGCGAGATCGAGCAATTCCCCCACCGCTTCGGCCGACCGCCCCTCGAAACGCGAAAGCGAGCGAACGGGAAAGTGAATCCCCTCGTCCGACTGAACAGCCGGCGCACCAAACCGCCACGAATGCACGGAAGCAAATCGCCCCAGGTCGGCCAGCAACTCCCCCGTCTCAAACAACGCCTGTTGTCCGCCAGTGCGTTCGCGATAGAGGTCGGCCAGTTCCTGAATCTCGGCGGGGTTGTCGAGAAAAACGATCGTGTCTTTCGCCAGCAGGTCGATGAAACATGCTGCTTCCGGATTGCTCTTGTCGGCGATGTGGGTGGCTGCACAGATTGAGACTTCCTCAAGGCGCTCGATCGATCGCTGGGTGCTGACGTCGAACAGTCGAATCGACTCAACCGTGTCGCCAAAAAATTCGATGCGAATGGGATGGGTCCGATCGGCATCGAACACGTCGAAAATGTCACCACGTCGCGCAAAATCGCCTGGGGCTTCGATAAGGTCCAACCGCGTGAAATCGTGATCAACAAACCATGCCGTCAGCGCGTCGAGTTCGATGGGCTGGCCAACTTTGATCGAAATTGTGTGGGCTTCGAGGGACTCGGTTGAGGGCACGGGCTGGAGCAATGCCTGTATCGAAGACGCGATGATCGACGGCGGCGTCCCATTGGTCAGCGATACGCAAAGTCGCCGGCGTTCCGCGTGGATTTCGCCTGCGCCGGGCCCATCACCGGGAAGCGTCTCCCACGCACTGAGATGCGCGACGGGCCCATCACTGAAGAATTCCAAGTCTTCACGAACGTTTTCGGATTCGGTCAGATGAGCGGAAACATACAGAATTGGACGCTCGGTCCGTTCGGCAAGGTCGGTGGCCAACATCGGCGCAGACGATCCCCACAGCCCGGAAACCGCGACCGCCCCTTGGCGATCGGTGATTTGCCGCGCTAACTCGGCCAACTTGATGTCTGCGGCGATCTGCCGGATCACCATGGCGATCACATGCTATCGGCGGGCTGATGGTTGGCAAGTGTAAGTCACAGTCATGCCTCGACTTGAGTTGAAAGACAATATCCAACAAGATTCAACATCACGGTGGTGGTAACCGACCGATAGCGCTTATATTGTCGGATAGTGGGATGCCGGGTGGTCGGGGTGACGTCGGAGGCGGGTCACCACCATATGACTGACTTCTGTGCAGGAGGCGTTGGGTGTTTCAAACCAAGAGGATCATTTGGTGCGGTACGATCGCGTGCTTGCTGAACTTGCTGGCGGGTCCAGTGTTGGCCGATCCCAAACCGAAAGATTCCCTGGCGCAATACGTACCTGAAGATGTTTGGCTGTACTCCTATTCGTGGCGAACACCGGATCGCGATCGAATCTTCGCCCATTGGGATGAGGTGATGGGCGCGCTGAAGACCTGTGGCATCGATCAGGAAATTCGCCGCGCCATTTACACGACCATTCCAGACGAAAAGAAACCAACGTTTGATCAGAAATGGGACGAGGTCACGACTGCGTTTGGCGCTGTCGAATGGATCGATCTAGTCTGCGACGATATCGTTTTCGCCGAACGCCTTAAGTCAGTCGTGCCCGATCTTATCGTGATCGCTCGGCCAAAACCCGACACGCTGCAGGAAAACGTCAAAGCGCTCGCCGGGATTTTCGACCTCTTTAATTCATACGTCACTGGCAAACCCGTCCCCGCCAAGATTCATGGCCGCTTGCGCATTTGGTCGATCGAATCGAATCAACGCGACATCGGTCTGCACTTTTTGCACTTGGACGACAAGATTGCGTTGGTCTTCGGCCAATCTGCCCTTGCCGACGTACGTTCGCTGATGCTCGGTGAGAAGAAGATCGCAAGCTTCCAAAACAACGCCAAGTTCAAACGGGCTGCCAAAGAAGTTCCGGCTGGCGGGTTCTCGATTACTTTCTTGGATGTGGATGCCGTCTTCAAGTGGGTATCCAAACTGCCGGCTCTTATTCTGGGCAAGCACGATCACGCTCCGCCCGTCGAAACAATCGCCGGCGTCATAACGGCGATTACCAAACAGGTCGATTTCATTGATTACATCGTGATGTCGCAGGAAATTCGCGGCGATAAGCAGATCCAGCACACCGTGGCTCGGATCAAGAGCGATTGTTGCGAGAAACCCTGCGCAAAAGCCGCCTCCCAACAGAAACCGATCAGCAATTTCGCCCGTTACATTCCCGTCGAAGCAAAATCGTACGTCGTCTCATCGATGATTGACTTGCGAATGATCTACGACACGATCCTTGATATCGTCAAGACTCAAATTCCCGATGGTGACCAAATATGCGAGAAATGGGCGCAAGCGCAGCGAGACATACAATTCAACGTGCGCGGCGACCTGCTGGACTGGGTCAGTGGCGAGTTTGTCGTCACCGCATTCCCGCCCGCTAAACCAAATCCTTTTGCCAAAGAAGAGGCGGTCGCGTTGTTTCGCATCCGTGATGCGGAGTTGGCACGCGTCAAGATACCGAAGCTCATCGAACGCGGCGTGACATTCTTTAAGAACAGTGGTCAGGACCTTTCCGTCACCCCCGCGACAAGTCTGCCAGTGGATGGGTTTCAAAACGTGACGATTCCGACGATGGTCATGTTCGTTGGCACGCCCTGTCTTGGAATCTGGGACGACTGGTTCGTCTTGGGCACGTCTGAGCAAGCGGTTGCGTTGGTGATGAAGACTGCCGCGGGGGATCATCCTTCGATCAAGAAGAATGAACGATTTATTCAGGAAGGCCTGTACACCGAAGAACCAATCGTTGGGGCGACGTTTACGAATTTGACCAACATCGGGCAAGAACTGTCAGCCGCATTCTTTGGATTTGGATTCGCCGCCGGCATGATGCCCAACGAACCCGAGCTTGCACCAGCCAAGGCCATTCTGGGATCGTTCGTTCGCCTCGGCCCGGTCGTCAACAAGATCGATTTCCTAAGCTCGTCAAGCACGCTGACCACGTTCAAGGACAACGTCTGGCACTCCAAAAGTGTTACCACGTACAAATCCAAAGTCGATCCAGGCTCACAGTAGCAGTGTATGGTGGGCCGTGCCCACCGCTGTTCGCACATCAACAACTTGGTGGGCACGGCCTACCCTACTTTTTGGTCACCGCGCCGGCCCGTTCAATCATCGCTACAAATCTTGTCAGGGCTATCTCACTGTGGTTGAAAAACAACGACGGCTCCATTAATT
>BQJS01000295.1 GCA_021604825.1 Phycisphaerae bacterium
ACTCCTATCAGACCATTTCCCGCTTCGTCGATGCTCAGACCATAACCCTCCAGGACCACCTTCACGAATTCGCGGTTTTCCGGCCCATCGTCTACGACCAGGATCCTTGCCGATGGAAAGATCCAGTTGGTGTGTTCCTGCATCATGACGGAATCGACGACCGCTAGGGCCTGTTCCGGTGTCACCCAGGCCACCTCCGCCGCACTGCCGGCATCCAGTGTGATCTTGAATACACTGCCGACTCCCGGCTGACTTTCCACCGTAATATTCCCACCCAGGGCGCGTGCGAACTTTCGGCTGATAGCTAATCCAAGGCCGGTTCCTCCAAACTTTCGGGTCACCGACGCATCGGCCTGGACAAAATCTTCAAAAATTCGCTGAGTGGCTTCCACATTCATTCCAATCCCGGTATCTGCGACATCGATATGAATGTGGATCAGCTCTCCGCCGACCTGCTTGGCATGCACAGTCACCGTGACCGCGCCGCGCTCAGTGAATTTCACCGCGTTCCCCACGAGGTTGGTGATTATCTGGCGAATCCGGCCCGGATCGCCGATTATGGTCTCCGGGACGTCATCAGGTATCTTGAGTTCGAGTTCGATGCCTTTCTCGTGAGCCCTTACACCCAGGACTCTGACGACATCCATAATCACGCGATAGGGATTAAATCTTACTCGTTCGATCTCCAGACGCCCCGACTCGACCTTCGAGAGATCCAGAATATCGTTAATGAGGTCAAGCAAATGTTTTCCGCTGGAATGGATGATCTCGAGGTGTTTACGGGTTTCAACCGAGTCACGTCCGTAACCACGTTTAATCAATTCTGTGAAACCCAGTATGGCATTCATCGGTGTGCGGATCTCATGACTCATGTTGGCCAGGAAAGCGCTTTTGGCTTGATTGGCCGCAACGGCCTCTTCTTTGGACTTCAGTAACTCGATTTCCGCTTCTTCCAATTGCGTGACGTCGTCAAAGCTGATCAGGACACCAACATTTTTGGCCCCGCTGCCAAGGATGGGGGAGCAGTTAATCATGAAGGTCAGCCGTGTGCCGTCGGGCAGGGTCAATCGGACGCGTTCGTTCTTTTGAGCCTCTCCGGAATTCAATGCGATATGCCAGGGGTGGGTCCCCGGTGTCAACGAATGACCTTCGATATCAGACCAGGGAAAATCTCCTACTTTGCGACCCAAGAGCGCCTCAGGGGTAGAGGCCAACAAGGTAGCAAAGGCCCGATTGGCCAGCATGATTTGCCCTTTGTTGTCGAGCACCAGAAGCCCTTCAGCCATCGTGTCCAGAGCGGATCGCACGCGTTCAGGGACAGCTTGCGAGGGATCGAGCTGTTTCAACATTTTTCCCAAATACAGATAAAATCCGATAAAACACATTAGGGCCACGAACAGCAGAAGTTGTGTCTGTTGCCCGGTGATAAATCCGAGCCAGCCGTCGTTACTTAACGGTGTGAATCGCAGTTCAACTTGCCCCCATTTATCTTCCCCTTCCCAAATAGCAACCGTCACCTGGGTATTAGAAGAATAGTCTGAATTGTCGTCTCGCCACTGTTGCTCATGGTCCCCAATCGTGACAAGCCGAACCCCCGATTCTATCCGCAATCCTGCAGACAATAGGTCCGCATTACGGTCCACGACCAATTGTAAAATCCCTTCCAAGCGGTCAACGTCCTCCTGAGTGATCAGGATTGAGCCATTGGCGGCGATGGACTCGGCCAAGGCCGCTCGTCCCTGGCGAATCGCTCCGGTGCGGTCCGGCATCAGACCAAATAGACTTGCCGTCAATAACACACTGACAAGGAGACTGACCTGGCCGAAGGCCAGACGGGATTTTGTCGAAAGAATTTTCATCCCTTATTCCAATTGAACCAACGCGCTGTAGGGGCCTTAGCGGGAGCCCCGGTTTTCTCGTCAGCTATTTCGGCAGATACGGTGGGTTTCTCAAAAAGGGACTCCACCGAATCGCCTTCCACGCCTTTCTGCCCACGTTGTCGCTTCTTCTTCGCCGCCGCATCCAGGACCATCAGGGGGTTCACAAACTGCCAGGCCGGTACCGACGAAAGCAGGGCCGTCAATAGCACTCCACTACGCAGGAGCCAGACGACATAGCCGATCGACAACCCGGTCGAGACCGCAATGCTGGAGGCCAAATAGGTTTGTTCGGTGGCGGCGACCTGCTGAACATCGTCGCGAACGCGATCCAGGTCCTGAAGGAATCCTGATCGGTGCAGCAATGACCGGATTTCATCCTTGAAGGCTGTGATATCAAGGGGCTTCCTGAGCAGACTCCACATGTCACTCACTATCCCCACGAGGCCCGTGCGTTCCCCATCCTCTTGCTTTGTCGGCAATTCGTGTCGTCCCAGCGTATTTTCCGTCACCGAATTTTTGGCGCCAGTGATTGTCGAGCCCTGGCCGCCGTCAGGGATATTTCCTGGCGAGCCGGGATCAAGACTCCCCCCATTGCCCGGCGCCTGGTCCACCGAAGTCTCGTCGCCGGAATCTCTCGGCGGGGGATCTGATGAAGGCGCAGGGTCCTGTGGCGGGGGAATGAAAATTTGAGGCGGAACATTGGTTTGGGTAACCGTGACGGCGATGGCCTGGCTATGGACGGACGTGCCATCGGAAACCTGGACGCTCACGTCATAAATGTTATCGGCTCCGACATCGCCAGGCGTCTGGAAATCCGGAGCTGTGATGAATGTGAGGACACCGGTCGTGGGGTCGATGGTAAACAATGCCGCATCGGCCCCGCCGTTAATACTGTACATCAGTGGATTATTCTCCGCATCGGTGGCAGTCACATCAGTGACAGCCGTGGTGCCGGTGGTAACGAATATGTTGGCGGTGGCACCGCCCCCGTTCGAGGTGATGATCGGCGCATCATTGATTGGTGTCACGGTCAAGTCCACCGTGACAATATTCGAGGAGGTGCCGGAGAGATCACGGATCGTATAGGTGAAACTGTCGGAGAGGGTTTCTGAGCCATTATGGGTATAATCCACCGTCCCATCGGCATTAATGCTTGTGATAGTGCCATTGGTTGGGCCGGAGACAATGGTGATACTGGTTAGATCCAACCCGTCATCGGGATCGCTATCATTGCTGGAAAGGTTCAGCGTATTCGTGGATCCCTCGTTGACAGTGAAGCTGTCGGCCACCGCCATGGGCGCATCGTTGACCGGGGTCACGGTCAAATTCACCGTGACCGTATTAGAGGTGACGCCGGAGAGATCACGGATCGTATAAGTAAAACTATCGGTGAGGGTTTCGGAGCCATTATGCGTATAATCCACCGTTCCATCGGCATTTACGTTGGTGATAGTGCCATTGGTTGGGCCGGAGACAATGGTGACGCTGGTCAGATCCAACCCGTCATCGGGATCGCTATCATTGTTGGAAAGGTTCAGCTGGGTGGTCGACCCTTCATTGACGATAAAACCGTCCCCCACGGCTACCGGGGGGTCGTTCACGGGATTGACATTGATTGTCGTACGTGCGGCGGCACTGTCTGCCGTGCCGTCGTTGACATACACGTCGATCAATCGATCTCCATCGGTGGGGTTGGACGTATCCGTGTGCAGGTATTGAATCGCATTAATAAGCGTTTCCGTTTCAACCTCGGTAAACGTACCCCCGCCTTGTTTGGTGATCGTGACGGTGGCTGTTCCGGCCCCGGTGGCAATCACGACATGATAGTTCCCGCCGGTTGTGTCCTGTCCGGCCACGGTGGTCGCCAGAGTAAAGGTATTGCCGTCGAGCATGAGCGTCTCGGCATTGCCGTTCAGTAGTCCGCTCACGCCCAGTTTCACATAAGCGAAGGTGGTGCTGTCCGCATCAAACAGATCTGTGTCACTATCGGCGATGCCAATCGGCCCGTCGCCTTCAGTGAACGTAACGGTATAGTCGTTGCCGGTGGCACCGGAACTGTCGTTGGTATCCAGGTCCACGGTCGGCGGGTCATTGACCGCATTGATGGTGACGGTAATGGATCCTGTATCGCTCCGCGCGCCGCCGCTGCCTTGTCCGCCCGAGTTGCCGTCGTTAATCACAAAATCAACCTGCACGCTGCCCGGAGGGTTGCTGCTGTTATTGGCATAGGTGATCTGCTGCAGGGCACTGTTGACCAATGCGGTGGTAGCGTTGCCGTTGAAGGTGAGGAGCAGTGTTCCTCCGCTGTTGGTGGTGACG
>BQJS01000296.1 GCA_021604825.1 Phycisphaerae bacterium
AGCCAACCAAGACGCAGGAGCAGGACAAGAAAGAGTTGGCGATCCTGAAACGTTGCGCTGAAGCGCTCGAAGCCAGCAAGCCATTGTCCACCGTCGTCCACAGTGAAGAGGGCGCCCGGGCGATTGCAAGCTTCAGCTTCGTGACCGAAAAGCCGGCGATCGCAGTGTTCAATGTCGATGATGATCGGGCGGCTGAGCAGATTGATAACGTGCCCGAGAACTTCCACAGCGCGTTTCCGCTCTGCGCCGACATTGAAGGGCAAATCAACGAACTCGATGACGAAGACAAAGCCACCTTCCTCGCGGACATCGGCGTGGAAGAACCAGCCCGCGATCGACTGATCCGAAGTTGCTACGATGCGATGAATTTGATGTCGTTTCTGACGATGGGGCCCGACGAAGTCCGCGCCTGGACCATTCCCAAAGGAACCCACGCCGTCGATGCGGCTGGCAAAATTCATTCCGACCTAGCCCGCGGTTTCATCCGAGCAGAAACGGTAGCATACGCCGACCTGCTCGAATCCGGCGACCTGAAAGGCGCAAAGGCGGCAGGCAAGGTGCGGCAAGAAGGCAAGAACTACGAAGTGCAGGATGGGGATATATTAAATATCAAGTTTAATGTATAAGGCGACTTGGCGGCTTATTTCATTTCGAATGCCGCCGACATGTTGCCCCCTCTATTAAAAGGAGCCTGTGTGGTGACAGACGATCAATCGCAATCCGGAGCGACACCACCGGATGCCATACCAGCCGAGGAACTGCGGCGAGCGATGAAGGCATTTAAGAAGCGGCTCAAGCTTGCGCGTCTTGATGCGGAATCGGCACTGGGCCGCAGCGCGATGTCCGGCGGTAAAGATTCAGGAATCGTATCCATCGTTCCACCGCGTCAATTCCCAAAAGCTGTGTGGGATGAGTTGGTGCGGTTGGAGCGCCTCAGGTACGTGGGGCAGGGACTTTATGAGATCGTGCGGTCATGATCGTTTCTTGCTGCAATGCTGTCATTGCATAATTCCGATCACAAGGAGCAAACCGGCTACGAAGAGGATCCAGAACAGGATCGCTGGTCCCGATGATTTCCAAACTTGCCAATCCGGCATCTCCTTACCGCAGTTTTTGCAGAAGCTAGCCTTGGGAGCATTCTTGGTCGAACAATAGTCGCAGTAGGCCATCTTGAATGCATCCGTAAACGAACCAATATCCTGCTGCGGTAGGCCGGCGCATCGCCCTGACAATTCGATGATTCGGTCAGTTCAGGTAGGGTGCGCTGTGCGCACCGCAGTTCTGTCAACATTATCAAACCAAAATCAACGAAATCAAGCGCGCACGACGTACTACGTCGGCCTATGCCTCGCAGCCCCACTCTACATCGTCGTGCTGCCAATGTGCTTGCTGCTAGTTGGAATGTTGTTGGCGATGTGTTTGGTTCAGGCGATGGTTGCGCCTTGGGACTGGTTCGTGGGCCGATCAAAACGGTTGGTCAGGAACACGATGGCTATTCTTGGGCAGAGCAGCTTCGTTCAAACAAGCTGAATTCCAGCATACGGTTCGCATTGTATTGTCATGCCCGAATCAAGACCCCAAGTCTGAAGACTTGGGCCACCCGCCCAAGGCAGTCCACGACAAACGAACGATCGACGATAGAGCCGACGCGGTGGGTGAATTCGGATGCGATGACGTCGATGCCAACGACGGCGTGCCCCCGTCCCAAAAGCGTGCGGACCAGCGCCTCACTCAAGTGCCCCGCGCTGCCTGTTACGAGAATTTTCATGGGACGCCTCTGGTTTGCCGTTGACCAACGACTTACAAGCTCGATACGGTGTCAGGTAGGGGAGCAGACATGCGAGTGTGCGTCAAGGGCTGATCGGTTTGCGAGGATATAGGTCTAGACCTCAAACCTGATGACTTGAGACGCCCGCACATAATGAAAAAAGTTACTTTGACAATTTGCACTTCAAGTGCGCTCTTGTTGCTTATGCTCTGCATATTGAGCGTCGTGTGGCCATTCTACCATGCAGGTTATCGAAGTGACGGTTCTTGGTATGAAGTTTGCCTCCACAACGGAAAGTTTTCTGGAACGACCTTAGTGGACAACGGCCATCCGACATTCAATGTTTATGTCGATCGTTATGCAAGTGTTCAGAAATCAAGATACGATTCTCACGGGTTTAGCAAAGCGAGTGGCTGGTCACACCATTACGTTCCAAAACAGATTACCGAACGGGAATTTGACTGGAGCCTTGTTTGGCTTTGCATTGCATTTGCATTATATCCAATTGCCAAACTCGTGGTTTCATTTGTGCTGCTAAAACGACGAATGCTGGAAGGGCGATGTCAGTCTTGCCTCTATGACTTGACAGGAAACGTTAGCGGTATTTGTCCTGAATGCGGTGAGAAGGTCGTTTCAGCGCCAAAGCCAATCGAATCCGACGAATAGGATTATGAAAGACAACTGGGCGGTACAGGACTTGAACCTGTAACCTCCTCGGTGTAAGCGAGGCGCTCTGCCAATTGAGCTAACCGCCCTTGGTTGGAATTGTTGTGCTGCTTATCAAACTGATTTGTTTGTCTGGCGTCAAGTCTTGGGGGGTTCTTTGTTGATCATCGGTTCCCCCACCTTTGAAAAGGTGGGCCACCCATTCTGAGGCCCTCGTGTTTTTCCGTCCCCCACCCTGAAGGGCGGGGCACCTTTCGTTCGATTCTTCTTACGTCTTGGCCATCTTTCTTAGGACCGTGTGGAGGATTCCTCCGTTCCGGTAATATTCGACTTCTACTGGCGTGTCGATTCGGCACGTGGTTGCGAAGGTTACCGTCTCGCCGTTTGAGCGGGTGGCTGTCACTTGGATCGTTTGTCTTGGGGTTACTTTGTCGTCGATGGCGACGTTGAATGTTTCCTCACCGGTTAGGCCGAGGCTGTCGGCTGAGACGCCATTTGCAAAACACAGCGGCAGTACGCCCATGCCGACGAGATTGCTGCGGTGGATCCGCTCGAAGCTTTCGGCGATGACGGCTTTGACGCCTAGCAGGAACGTGCCTTTTGCGGCCCAGTCGCGCGATGATCCCATGCCGTAATCCTTGCCGGCCAGCACGACCAGCGGGACGTTTGATTCTTTGTATTCGAGCGATGCGTCGTAGATGCTTTCTACGTTGCCGGTTAGCAGGTTCTTCGTCCAGCCACCCTCGGTGCCGGGGGCTAGTTGGTTGCGGACGCGGACATTCGCGAACGTGCCCCTTGTCATTACGCGATCGTTGCCGCGGCGCGAACCGTACGAATTGAACATCGAGCGAGCCACGCCGCGATCGGTTAAGAACTTGCCGGCTGGACTGTCGGTTGCGATCGAACCAGCCGGGCTGATGTGGTCGGTGGTGACGCTGTCGCCAACTTTGACGAGGCAGCGGGCACCTTCGATCGGCATGATCGGCAGAATATCTTGCGTCAAGCCGATGAAGAATGGCGGCTCCTGCACGTAGGTGCTTTCTTCGCGCCAGTCGTAGAGGTCGCCGGTTGACGTTTCAATCTTGCGCCAATCGTCGGAACCGTGTAGCACGTTGGCGTATTGCTCGACGAACTGTGACTTGGTGACGTTTTCCGCGACCGAATCGTCGATTTCTTTTTGGGTCGGCCAAATGTCGGCGAGGTACACCTTGTTGCCGCTGGCGTCTTCAGCGATCGGGTCAGTGCTTAGGTCGATGTCGACGGTGCCGGCGATGGCATACGCGACGACGAGCGGCGGCGATGCGAGATAGTTGGCCCGCACGTCGGGGCTGATACGACCTTCGAAGTTGCGGTTGCCCGAAAGCACCGAGCAGGCAATCAGGTCGTGGTCGTTGATGGCTTTGCTGATTGGTTCGGGAACGGGGCCACTGTTGCCGATGCATGTCGTGCAGCCGTATCCGACAAGGTTGAATCCGAGTGCGTTCAAATCTTCGGTCAAACCGGCTTGGTCGAGGTATTCGGTAACGACTTTGGAACCGGGGGCGAGCGATGTCTTGACCCATGGCTTGCGGGTGAGTCCGAGAGCGCGGGCTTTGCGGGCAACGAGGCCGGCACCGATCATGACGTCGGGGTTCGAGGTATTCGTGCAACTGGTAATCGCCGCAATGACCACGCTGCCGTGGGCGAGTTTGAAATTGTTGCCTTCGTATTCAACATCGACACCGTCCATTCCCGGGTCGGCA
>BQJS01000297.1 GCA_021604825.1 Phycisphaerae bacterium
CCCACGCCGGTTCCCGAAATGGGGGCGGGCCTGGAACCTGCTATCGATATGGATGCACCACCGCCTGGCATGGATACGCCGGCGAAGAACTCAGCGTACGACGTAGGCGAAGGCCTCGGGATCGAACGGAATTATGCGCCGACCACGGAGCACGAGTACGCGGGTTTCGGCCAGCGCGTGGGCGCAGTGATCATTGATGGCATTATCGTGTTTGTATTGACGTCAATCGTGATGGCGATCTGTCTGGGCGCGATGCTGTTCATCGGCAGCCTGATGGTCAACACTTCCGTGGGTGATGGCCTCCTGGCCATCTTATCGGTTGGGACCTATGCCTTGATGACCGCGACCCCGTGGTTGTACTACGCGCGGCAAGAATCCGGCATGAAAATGGCCACGATTGGCAAGCGCGTAATGGGAATACAAGTGCTCGATACGGACGGGTATCCCGTCTCATTCTTGCGTGCTACGGGCCGGTATTTCTCCAAGATAATCTCCGCGATTCCTTGCTATGTCGGTTTTCTGTTTCCACTGTTCACACAAAAGAAACAAGCGCTTCACGACATGGTCGCCGCGACCTTGGTCGTCAAAGCGAAGGTGTAGAATCGGAACCTAGAAATCGATGACGTGCAGTCCAGGAATGGACGATTCGAGCGGGATCGTTTCGATCGCGGTCGCACCAAGTTTCGCCAATTCGTAGCGCACCTGCGCGAGCGGTAATTTCTTGCTGGCAGCGTCGAGTTGAATGCTGAATTCAATGAAGTTAACGCCTTCGTTGATGGTGGGCTCGTCGCCAAACAAGTGGTTGTCACCCAGATACTGAACGATGGCCGCTTGCTGGTTTTTCTTCGCGTTGAAGAACATCAGCACTTTGTTTTCCGCGTGGATTGCACCGTAAAGATTCAGGAGGAACATCCGGGCCAGATCGTATTTGCCGGGATTGTCCCGCAACGCCGCATTCGCCCACACGCCGGCGTCTGACCGCATGACGTCGTCGACAATGACCAGTCCATAGTTGCGCAACGCGCTACCGGTCTGCGTAATTTCCAATCCGAAATCGACCGACTGATTCAATACCTTGGCTTCCGTCTTTCCCCAAGTTTCGTAGATGACAATACCGTTTTGAATACGGGGCGGCGTCTTAAATTTTTGCACGGAATACGCGGCATGTGACTCACCATATCCGAGCGCGCGCGCCTTCTCTTGGAACCAGTTCAGCGCCAGGTACGGCATTTCCGAGACCATCGAAACGAGCGGTTTTTCCTTCAACAACGCCGCCAGCCAGTCGTCGCAGTCCGGCGTGGATCCGTCGGCGTTGGGACGGGCAATGATGACGATGCGCACCGAGCCCCGTTTCAGCGGCAGCACTTTTTCCAGCGTAATTTCAGAATCGTACTCGTATTTGAACTCCAAACGCCGTTCTTGAACCCAGTCATCGCCGCCGATGGCGATATCCACCTCGCCTAACGAAAGTTGAGCGCCGAACTCCTGCGGCCGGCCGTCCCAGCCCACCAGAAACGGGGTCACGGGAAACGAACTCGGGCCGCCACGGTCGTACCCTCTGCTCGGGAACCCGGCGTCGTCCAGGAGATTTGCCAGGCTTCCGCCCCGGTTGGGATCGGCCAAGGATCCGGCCGGTAGACCTATTATAAGTTGTTGATCTTTCATGATTTAGCGCGAAACTCCAGGACGTTGATACGGGTATGGTTCGTTGGCGCACAGCATACGAAATGAGTGTCAGCGAACCGTGTTGAACGGCCGACGATCATAACATACGCCGCCGCACATGCTCACCGCGAGAAAAATCATTCCGAACGAACCAATTTCACGCGTCCGGAAACCTTCTGCAAATTTTGTTGTATTTACTATTGAGACCTATGCACTCGACCGCAGTTCTGCGCCGTTTTTCGCATTTTGAAGGGCACGCGGGCTTCGAGCGAGTGCTTGGCGTTTCAAGAGTTCGAATTCATCCGCGCTTCGTTTGCGCCCTGGTTGAATCTGCCCCGACCCGGTAGATGCACTTCTAGCCCTGAATCCAGTGGCGTCGCGCGTTTGAATAGTGCGGTGCGGCGGCTGTCCTTCCGCCGCACCGCCGTATTTTTGTCCGGCCTCAATGGTGGTTAGAACGTAAGTAGGCTGGCGCCGATCGCGGCAAACAGGATGGCATACGGCACGCAACTGATGGCGGCACACCACGCGTGGCGTGTCAACGGCACTTCATAGACCCCTGCAGCGGTATTCACCAGATGGGGCCCCCAGGGAATCCACCGGGCGCATATCAGAAACGCAGGATGATGGGCTGGAAACCGTTGCAGCCATTGCGGAAGTCTCGCGCGTGCCGATTCGAAGTCGAAATCGCGTGCCGTTCTTCGGGCGACGAAATATTGCACAAACGCCGCACCAAACAACCCCACCCAGGAAAATGCCGCGCCCAGCCAAAATCCGTACACGGCGGAAAGGCCCATGATCACGAACTCGCTCGGAAAAGGCGATACGGCGAGCACCGCCAGCACGGGAATAAGCGCCACGCCAATCCAATAGCCATATGCTTCCCGCAACGCTTCCGGGCCGCCATTCGATCGCACCCACCACAAGAACACTGCCCCAGCAACCACGATCAATAACACCAGCCAAACGCCTCGGGAGCGAAGCAGGCGGGTCATTCGACTATTCATGGATAGCGCGCGCTCTTGCTGCCATCACATCCAAAGTACACTAATTGGACGTCGACAATTCGCGCGGAAGTTTGAAGTGGACGTCTTCCATCATGACTTCGCGTTCTTCGACCTCGACTGGGCCGCGTTCGCGGAACCATTCGATAACGCCCTGCACCAGCAATTCGGGTGCGGACGCGCCGGCGGTAAGGAGAATGGACTCCATGCCGTCGAGCCAATCCGGGTCGATCATGGCGGCGTTGCTGATCAGTTGGGCCGGCTTTCCTTCGGCGCGGCAAATTTCAGCGAGCCGGTTTGAGTTGGCGCTTTCCCGATCGCCGACCACTAATACAAAATCGACGTGGGGCGAAAGCGCTGCAACCGCCGCTTGCCGGTTGGATGTCGCGTAGCAGATATCCGACTTGGGCGGGCCTTGGATGTTCGGGAATTTCTCCCGGAGTTTTTTGATTACGCGGTCGCAGTCTTGAACGCTCAACGTGGTTTGCGTGATATACGAAACGTGATCGGGATTGGGTACATCCAACGCGTCGACATCTTCGGACGTAAACACGAGCCGGATGTTTTCGGGGGCCCATCCCATCGTGCCGACGGTTTCGTCGTGGCCGTCTTCGCCGATGAGGATGATCGTGTAATCGTTGGCCGCGAATCGCCGCGCTTCGTTGTGGACTTTTTCCACGAGCGGGCACGTGGCATCGATTACTTCCATTTTATATTTGTCCGCGTGTTCGTACCGCTCCGGGCCGACGCCGTGGGCGCTGAACAGTAGGCGCGCGCCTTCCGGCACTTCACTGAGTTCCTTTACAAATACGGCGCCGCGACTGCGCAGTTCATCGACTACGTGCTTGTTGTGGACAATGTCGTTGAGCACATAGACGGGCGCGCCATATCGTTCGAGCGATTCTTCCACGCACTTTATCGCGCGTTCGACGCCGGCACAGAAACCACGCGGTTTAGCCAATATGATTTTCATGTCATCTCCATCGACAGGGGTCAAGTACGTTCGATCGGCGAATGGGGCTGCCGTTGGGTTCCATTAAGGGAAACGCACTGCGCCTCCGGTAAATTTCTAAGCGATTGTAATGTTTTCGTCCAGGTACACATCTTGTATCGCATGCAGGAGTTGGACCCCGTCTTTTAGGGGCCGCTGGAAGGCCTTTCGGCCACTGATCAGGCCCATGCCACCGGCACGTTTGTTAATCACCGCGGTGCGCACCGCTTGTTCGAGATCGTTCTCGCCCGATGCGCCGCCCGAATTGATGAGTCCGACCCGGCCCATGTAGCCGTTGGCCACTTGATAGCGGCACAGGTCAATGGGATGGTCACTGGACAGTTCGGAATACATGAGTTTGTCGTACTTACCGTACTTCTCGCCGTTTTGGTTCATCGCGGGATAGCCGCCATTCAATTCCGGCAATTTCTGTTTTACGATATCCGCGTGAATC
>BQJS01000298.1 GCA_021604825.1 Phycisphaerae bacterium
ACTTTGGGGCGTCCACGACGCCGGTTGGCTGAAGGAGCTACCGCTCGAGTTTCGAGCCTAGAGATCGCTGATGCTGTTGCTGCAATTCCGGAAACGCCCGTTGCAACGTGGGCGCAGCGTCTGTTCATGCCTCCGCAAACGTGCCTCCAGCGCCATGGCGGCCTCCTTAATACATCCCTCCTCAATACATCACCGTCTGTCATTTTTGGCTCCAGCGATTAGGCCAAACGGGTCCGGGGACCTCACGAATTCGTGGTGATCGGGGCATCGATCTGATTTTTTTTATTTCTTCCGGCCGGTTTGGCTGGGGTTTCCCAAGAGCCTTTGTGTGGGGCAATGTGATTGTTCCCAAGGGCCGATCGAACGGCGTTCGGGCCGATCGTGACCGGGCGAAAACCCTGATCAATATATCTGGAGACTGATAATGCGATGCACGAAACCTATTGCGGTACTGCTGGTGATGCTGGCAATTTCGAATGTGCGGGCTGTTGCGACGGACTGCAATTCAAATGGAGTGGACGACGGCATCGAGATCTCGTCGGGCACCAGTTTTGATTGCAATGCCAATTCGATTCCAGATTCCTGCGAGATTGCTGCGCGGGTCGGCTTGGTGCATCAGTTTCGCTTTGAGGGCGATGGCGATGACAGCATTGGTTCGGAGCATGGTTCTGTTGGTGTGAACGTGACGTTCAGCGCGTCGGGCGTTCCGAGCCATTTGGGGCAGGCGGCAGTCTTCGGTACTGGTGACGAGCCAGGCAACCGTATCGTTGTACCTCACGGAGAGTTCAACAGTTTTGGAGTTGGCGATTTCGCAGTTTCATTCTGGGTTCGCCGTGACAATACCGACACAGGCGACGGTGATGGCATTTTCGATCATCTCGGTGGATCGGGCCGAGGTTGGCAGATGCTGTTTCGGTTCAACGACAAACTGCGTATTCGGATTCAAAACGATGCGGAGGATGGGGCCGACCTCAATACGGCCGCTACGATTGAAGATAACCAGTGGCATCACGTTGTCTTCTCGGCTGATCGCGATCAGACCGATGGTGGTGTGTGGTACATCGATGGCGCGGTTGACAGCACGCATGATTTGACGCTCGTTTCGGGCACTATCGCACCCGAGTTGGACATGTGGATTGGGACGCGCGATAGCGAAGGCCTTGACGGGGCGTTGGCATCGGTTCAGTTTTATGATCGCGCGTTGACGCAGGGTGATGTGGACGCCCTTTACGTCGTCGAAGCCGGTTCGCTGGACTGCAATGGCAATATCGTTCCGGACGAGTGTGAGTCGCCCGATGATTGCAATGGCAACAGTGTGCAGGACGTTTGCGAGATGGACGGAAATGACTGTAACGGCAACATTGTTCTTGACGAGTGCGAGTTGTCTGCCAATGACTGCGACACCAACGGAATTATTGACGCATGCGAAGTGTCGAGCCTAACAAATATCTTCGAACCGCGAAGCAATCAGGCCGGTCCAGGAGTTCCAACCTCATTGGCGGCTGGCGATCTTGATGGCGATGGTAACATCGACTTGGTTGTTGCAGGTAGTTTTTCAGACGTTCTGTCGCTTCGTTTTGGAAACGGCGATGGTACGTTTGCGCCTGCTGTCGAATACGACTTCGCAGACTATGCACCCGATATCGCATTGGGCGATGTTGATGGTGACGACGTTCCAGACATCGTCATCGCAAACGGAAACGAAAACACCCTGACGGTCATCATCAATGACGGCAACGGAGGGATTGCTTCAAGTCAGGACTTCAGTGCGGGGCAAAACGCGAATTCACTTGCACTTGGCGATCTGGACGGCGACGGTGATCTGGACGTGGTCTCCACCATTCGAAACACCGCCAAGTTCAGAGTCCAGTTCAATGACGGCGACGGACTGTTTGGAGATGCGACGACGTACGATTGCGGGGATTTTCCCGAAGACGTCGCGCTCGGCGATGTTGATCTTGACGGCGATCTTGACATAGCGATTGCCAGTGCGGGCGATGACGACATTGCTGTCTGGATCAACAATGGAGCTGGAACCTTCACGAATAGTTCTAACTACGGCACCTTGAACTCGCCGAGGACCGTTGCGTTCGATGACCTGGACGGTGACGGTACGCTTGACATGGTATCCACCCACAACGGAATCAGGATTTCTGTTCGACTCAACAACGGCGACGGAACTTTTGGTTCAGGAACCAACTATCACGTAGGCGGAACCAACAACAGAATCGCGCTAGGTGATCTGGATGGAGACGGCGATGTGGATTGTGCGTTTGCCTCAGTCGTGGACAACGTCCTTTCTGTCTTGATTAACCAGGGCAATGCAACGTTCGTTGATCTCTCTACGTATGACCTAGGCGACTCACCCTTGGATATTGCATTGGGCGATGTTGACAACGACGGCGTCTTAGATGCATTCACCGTCAACTTCTACGATTCAAATGTTTCGATGTTGCGTGGCCGCCCTTGGGATTGCAATGCCAACGGTGTCCACGACGAGTGCGAACTTGACGACGATCCGAGCAGTGACTGCAACGACAACGGAATTCTCGATGAATGCGAGACCGGATCAGGGGCGGCTGAAGATTGCAATGACAATGGTATTCCGGACGAATGTGAGATCGATGGCAACGATTGCGACGACAACGGCGTGCCAGACGAGTGCGACTTGGTCGACTACGACTGCAATACGAATGGTGTGGTCGATGATTGCGAGATGCCCGGTCCCCAAAACGTCTTTGGAGCGACGTTCAATAGGGCTGTGACGGGTACGCCGAGAGCATTGGCTGTCGCAGATCTGGACGGCGATGGGAACCTTGACCTGGCGGTGACGGGGCAGTTTGAAGATGAACTGATGCTCCGATTCGGTAACGGTAACGGAGCGTTTGGCCCTCAAATTAGCTACGAAGCTGGAGACATTTCGCGCGACCTTATCGTCGGGGATGTCAACGGCGACGGAGCCCTCGACATCGTGGTTGCCGACACCATTGAAAACCGCGTTGCCGTCAGGATTAACGATGGCGAAGGTTCGTTTTCTCAACGACAGGATTACGGCACCGGTGACGAACCCGTCGCGCTTGCCTTAGGCGACATCAACGATGACGGTGATCTGGACCTGATCATCGCCAATAAACAGAGCAACAATGTCACGGTACGAATGAACAACGGAAACGGTACTTTCTCGAATTCATCCAACTACAACGTGGGCAATGAACCGTCGGGTGTTTCGCTTGGCGATGTCGATCTCGATGGCGATCTGGACATGATGGTTGCCAACTATCAACATGGCGACGTCTCGGTGCGATTCAACGATGGCAACGGTGGGTTCGGTTCAAGATCTGATTTTGGGATGGGCAACTTCCCGCTGAACGTCATCGCGGCAGACCTCGACGGGGATGGCGATGCGGACATGGCGGTCGCCAACTACCACGGCACATTGAAGGTGCGGTTGAGCAATGGCGATGGTACTTTTTCAAGTCAAGTGACTTATGACATGGCGATCCGCACGTCCAACTTCACGCTGGGTGATTTGGATGGAGACGGCGACCTCGACTGCGCATTCGCAAACAACCAGAACAGCAACAGTGGAAATGTGTCGGTGCGGCTCAACCTTGGCGATGGAACGTTCGGTCCTCGCTCCAATTACGCTGCGGGAAATTGGCCGGAATCGATTGCGCTGGGAGATATTGATAGAGACGGCGACATGGACGCCGTCGCCATCCATTTCTACGATTCCAACGTTGCGATATTTTCGGGCATCAACGGCGACTGCAACGCCAATGGCATTCCTGACGATTGCGACCTGGCAGATGACCCGGGCAGCGATTGCAACGCCAATGGCATCCTCGACGTATGCGAAGCCGCAACCGGAGCGATGGCCGATTGCAACGGTAACCTGGTGCCCGACGGGTGCGAGTTGGCGGCCAATGATTGCGACTTCAACGAGGTTATCGACGAATGCGAGATTGCGGCCGACCCCAGCGTTGACTGCAATGGTAACGATACCCTCGATGCCTGCGAAGTATTCGTTGTCGGTGACTTTAATGGTGATGGCACGATTGATGGGGTCGATTACCAGTCG
>BQJS01000299.1 GCA_021604825.1 Phycisphaerae bacterium
CGACTGAAGCGTCACCTTCCGCCGGAGAGGATAGTTTGCCTTTTGGTCTTTCTTCTTGCGAAGGAGGCGGGGAGGCATCGAGATGATTTTCGGTTTCGACCGGTTGATCCGAAACGCCCGGTTGAGTCAAATCGTCCTGTTCGTTGAAGTCTTGATCGTTCATGTCGTGCCTCGATCTGTGGGAATGTCTGTTGGCTACGGGCCTGCTGCGAAATCCGCCCGTTTCTTTCCGGGGCATTTTACGGGCTAGGTGTTCGGTTGGCCATGATCGAAACGGATGCAAGTTGTAGTTGACAGACTCGGTATCGGTGGGGCAGAATTCAGCCGCCAATGTGAGTGTGAGCGGACATGATGATAAAAATCTATTTTGTTCTTCATGCTTTGGCCAGCGTTGCGATCACGCCGGATGCGCGCTTGGTCCAGTGGGATTCAGCTGGTCTGTCATGCGCCGAGTTGGTTCGAGGCATTGCTGACGGTTTGGGCGAGGCATTTGTCATTCACGCCGATTTGCAGGGGTCAAGCCGCGATGGGCGGCTAAATTGCTCGACGAATGCGCTCCATGCCGAGTCTGCAACAGAACTGGCCGAGTTCGTTTACGGGTTGACCAAGTGGAGCGTAGGAACCACAGGAATCTGGATGGACGAGAATGCCGTTCCGGGGCTCATTGACGCGGACATTCTCGCTGGGCGGGGGCGCTGGACGGCAGGAGCAACTGGGCGCAGAATCCCCGGAAACAAGTCGGAAGGCGACGTCGAATTGGAAGATGCATTTTTGGTCGAATCGGTCCGGGCAATCGGGCTTGCGTTCGACGTTGCGATTGTTTATTCAAGCGATTGCGATGTGTCAACCGACGGTGTTTCTGTCGTCGATAAACAAGTTGCCAGTGGAAAGGTTGCCAATGAACAGGTTGCTGGTGGGCTGACGCTTTCGTTGGATGGCGTGGATCTGCCAACGTGCCTCGCGCTGATGACGGAGCGATTCGATCTCAAGTGGTCGGTGGTCGGTGACCTGATCTACTTGTCGCCGGCGGAGGGTAAACCGCAGGGCGTTGCGAGTGCATCACCAAGCGGTGGGTTGCGAGATGGAGCGGGATCCGTTACCCGTTTGAAAGAGGACTTGGCTGACAAGCCATTAACGCTTGTCGCGAAGCATGGACTTCACCGTGTAGGGGAAGACCACGCGAAAGCAGACCGGTTGGAATCAGAGCGGTTATGCCGTGAGATAGAATTGAGGGATTGATCGCCGAACGCACTAGGAAGTTTGTTCAAGAGCGATTGATCATTACTGGAGTGGACTTGAGTCATTCCGTATGCGGTTGTTTGTCCGAATTGAAATTAAGGATTCGACACGGGGGCGAACCGTCACATGCAAAGTGAAGTCATGGAATCTGAGAAAGTAGGTACCGATACAATTCACCCGGAGTTTGTGCCGGTCTTGTTTGCAAAAGAGATGGCGCACGCCCGTCGCATCAAGCAATTGTTGGAAGACAATAACATTCCGACGCTGCTTGATCACGATCTCGATGGCGAATCGGCGTACACGGTTTTGCCCAGAGGGATTGGCGTCCTGGTGCCCGATTTGATGCATACGGTTGCTTCCGAAATCGTTGCGAGCGACGAATTCGAGGACGACAGTGTCGATGTGGATGATGGCATCGACGACGATGAGTTCGATTCAGATCTGGACGATGATGACGATCTGCCGGACGATGACGATCTAGATGATGACGATGACTTGGATGATCTGGACGATCTCGACGACGACTACGATACGGACGATGAAGACGACGATCTGGACTAGTTCATCGAATTGAAGGCAATAGCGAACGGAATTTGACGCATCGTCACCAATTGCGATGATGTCTGTCAATTGCGATGTCGTGCAAAGTCGCCGCGTTGTCGGAATGTTTGACCACGTGCCCCATCGTGGTTGATGGGCATCCGTATGGCGTTAACGATGGACGGGGAGAGGAAAAGCCCATGACCGATTACACTGGCAGTGACGACCGCCGTACCGGTGAGTCAACCGACCGCCGTAAACAGAAGGTGGATCGCCGCGCTGGTTTGGATCGACGTCGCGGGCCCGGACGCCGCCGAGGTGAAGTCCGCCGGGCGGCTGAAGAGGGCGAACTTTCAGACGACCTGTTGGAATTCGTGATGGTCGTCGACGAGTACAAGCGAATCAATGACCGTCCATACCCAACCATCTCAGAGATCTTCGAGTTGGTTCACTATCTCGGTTATCGAAAAGTCGCCGAGCGATCCGAGCACATCAACACAGCCGCCGGAGGGCCCGAAGCCGGTCCAGAATCTGACGACGACGATTAGTCACCCGGATGTGCCAATACTTTGAATAGACGCACTGTTTGAATGGCCCGCCGCTTGAAATCCGTTGACCAAACGAAGCGGGGTTTTGTTCACGCGCTGCCCGATTCCAACAACAGTCGAAACCGTGCCCCGCGTCCTTTTTCGCTCGGCATCAATTCGAGATTCCCGCCCAGCATTTTGGCCCAGCTTCTTGAAAGCGCCAGTCCCAATCCGATACCGCCGGTGACCGTGGTGGCGTGTTGTTCGCCGCGCTGGTAGGGCTTGAATATCGATGTCCGCAGGCGTGTGGGGATGCCCGGTCCGTCGTCGGTCACTTCGAGGGCACACTTGCCTTCCAGCATTCGAGTCGTGACGGACACTCGGGCGGTGTCGCCGTTGCGTCCATACTTGCAGGCGTTGTCGATGAGGTTGCCGAGAATTTGAACAGTGAGTTGCCGATCGGTCAAAACGTCCGCATCAGGCGCGTTGTTCTCAAAAGTTAGTTGAGCGCCCGACTTTGAACTCGGCGGGCCCTGAGCCTCACGAACTTCATCAAGAATCTCCGATACGGGTACGAGTTGTTTGGAAACCGGGACAGATCCGCTCTCGATGCGCGAGTGCTCCAAAACACCGGAGACCAATCCGGACAGGCGGCGAGACTCCTGATTCAATGTCTCCAGGTATTCCTGCTTGCTCGATTCTTCAACGAGGCCGTTGGCAAGCATGTCGGTGTACAGCTGGAAAGTCGTTAGCGGTGTCCGCAATTCGTGGGTGACGGCATAGGCAAACTGTGACCGACGCTCAGAGTTATGCAGCATGGATCGAAGGCCCAATCCGAGAGCGATCAGCAAGACCACCGAACCGCTCCAACCCATCAATAGAAACGAATGCGTGTGATTCCATGCCATGCCTGCAACCGCGATCTCGGGCGCATTTGGCTTAAGGCGCGCCGGGATCAAACTCAACACGGTATCGTCAGCCGACTCGACGACGTCGCTGACGATTTCAATTTCTGCGTTTGGAAATAGGTCGCTGACCTGCGCCAGAAGCTCGTCTCGAAATGCGGGCCAATCGATCACGAATCCCTGAAAAACCCGGGCGTCGCCAAGATCCAGCGCCCTTAGAAACATCAAATCTTTTGAAGAGCTTCCAGCCAATTGCGTCCAGAGAGGTATCATGTTCTCATAGCGAATTCCGACCACGTTTTCCTCGCCATCGTTTGCGTCAGTAGATTCCTGGCTGGGAATCGAAGTCAGATGGGCGGCTGCGATCTGCTCAGTCGTACACACGATCCGCGGTGTTTGAAGTCGCTGGAGCTTGCGAATTTTTTCGCGACGCCATTGATAATCTGTCCGATTGGTTGATCTTTCTTGGGACTTCTCATTTGAAGCGGCTAGCCTTGCTTCTGATTCACTGGCGTCGTCGACATCATCGTTTAAATCGGTTGGGTCGGTCGATCGACTGCGGGCGGTGTCGTACTCTGCGATGAGATCGTCCCTCGCAAATGTAAACGCCAAAGCGCGCAGGCGGGACTCGAATGTGATCCAATTCAAATAATCAGATTCGTCAAAATCCCCCGCCCAATTGCGAGCGAAATCAGGTGGGATTTGAGGTGAGCTCAAAATGCCTTCGGGAGACACTTGAAAGTAGAGCAAGAACCAGCCGTAGCGTGCCGGCTGCCTGAGAAGGCTGGACAATTGCACGTGCCCGGTTGGCGCGAGCAATTCGCCGGATGTCAGGCGAATGTCATCGGGTACAGAG
>BQJS01000300.1 GCA_021604825.1 Phycisphaerae bacterium
GCTTCAGCAAGTCCTCGTGACCATTATCGTCGTCGTGGTCATGGTGCGCCATTTGCGCAGCTCAATCCTTATTTCGGGCCTACTTCCACTAGCGGTCTTGATGTGCTTCATTGCGATGCGAACCACCGGTGTCGATGCAAATATCGTGGCGCTCTCGGGGATTGCTATTGCCATCGGTACGATCGTCGATATGGGAATTATCGTTTGCGAGAACATTCTAAAACAGCTGGATGAAGCCGACCCAGAAGCCAACCGGCTCGAGGTCATCTACTCCGCTTCCAGCGAGGTTGGAAGCGCAATTCTTACAGCCGTCTCAACCACGATCGTCAGCTTCCTGCCCGTCTTCACAATGGAAGCCGCCGAAGGAAAGTTGTTTCGGCCTCTCGCTTTCACGAAAACCTACGCCTTGATCGCGTCGGTCATCGTCGCACTAACGATCATTCCCCCCGCCGCCCACGTCTTGTTTACAAAAAGTCGCAAAGGACGCCGAAGCCTTACATGGCTGTTCTATCCAATACTAGCCATCGCGGGGGTTGGGTTGGCATTTGGCTTTGGGTGGTGGTGGCCCGGCGGATTGCTTCTGGTCATCGGTGTTTACGGTTCATTCGAACCGAAGCTTCCTCCATTCGTTCGGAAAATGGGTCCGCAATTGGCAAATGCCATCGTCGTTGGCGCAGTGTTGCTTCTGCTTACGCAATCGTGGCTGCCGATCGGACCGGAGAAGGGCCTCTGGCGCAACGCGATTCTCGTGGGCGGAACGATCGGCGCGTTACTCCTGGTGTTTCAACTTTTTCAGGCGGCATACCCCTATGTGTTGGCCTGGGCGCTCGACCACAAAGCAACTTTCCTCATCTTGCCGGTCATGATCGTTGTCGCGGGTGGCATGGTTTGGCGCGGGTTCGACGAGTTGTTCGCGTGGATGCCAACGACTGCACAAGAGTCTGAGCCAGCGATGTATTTCGCTGAGAAGTTTCCGGGATTGGGCAAAGAGTTTATGCCGCCTCTTGACGAAGGCTCATACCTTTACATGCCGGTCACGATGCCGCACGCGTCGATCGGCGAGGTGATCGACGTACTCCAGAAGCAGGACATCGCGTTCAACCAAGTCCCCGAAATTGCGCTGGCGGTGGGCAAGTTAGGCCGAGTCGAAAGCCCGCTCGATCCAGCACCGTTGTCCATGATCGAAACCGTCATTAACTACTTCCCGAAGTACATGACGAACGAAGCTGGTCACCGGCTCGCGTTTCGGTTCGATGAGACTCAAAAGGATTTGTTTCGCGACAAGGATGGAAAGCCAGTCCCTGCAAACGACGGCGAGCCGTACTATGTGCAAGGTACATTTGCGCGCGATGAACAAGGAAAGCTCATCGAAGAGTCTGGTGGGATGCCATTTCGGCAATGGCGACCGGCGCTCGATCCTGCGATCAACCCCGAGCGCGAGGCATGGCCTGGTATTCACGATCCCAACGATATCTGGGACTTGATCGTTGCAGCGGGCAAAATACCGGGGGCAACTTCCGCACCGAAGCTCCAGCCGATCGCTGCCCGGATCGTCATGCTCCAAAGTGGAATGCGCGCGCCGATGGGCGTCAAGGTGAAGGGGCCGAGTCTTGAAGCGCTAGACAAAGTAGGCCTGCAGATAGAGCAGTTCCTCAAAGAAGTACCCTCCGTCGAACCCCAGGCCGTGATCGCCGATCGAATCATCGGCAAGCCCTACCTCGAAATTGATATTGACCGAAAGGCCATCGCTCGTTACGGAATCAAACTGCGTCAGGTCCAGGATGTGATTGAAGTCGCGATCGGTGGCAAGCGTGTTACGACGACCGTTGAGGGACGCGAGCGGTACCCTGTACGCGTGCGCTACTTGCGCGAATTGCGTGACAGCATCGAATCGCTGGACAAGATCCTCGTTCCGGCGCCAGGTGGCGCGCAGATTCCGCTGATCCAGTTGGCGAAAATCGAATACGTCCGCGGGCCGCAGGTCATCAAGAGCGAGGACACGTTTCTTATCGGATACGTTCTTTTCGACATGAAGCCAGGCTACGCCGAGGTCGACGTGGTTGAACAGGCCAATGCTTACCTCAGAGAGAAGATCGCTTCCGGTGAACTGGACATGCCGGCTGGAGTCAGCTTCACCTTCGCAGGGACTTATGAGAATCAAGTAAGGTCAGAGAAGAAGCTCATGGTCGTGCTTCCACTCGCGTTATTCATTATTTTCATGATCCTCTACTTGCAGTTCAAATCGGTTGTCACAACCAGTTTGGTTTTCACTGGAATCCTGGTCGCTTGGTCGGGCGGATTCTTGATGATTTGGTTCTACGCACAACCTTGGTTCCTCGACTGGAACATATTTGGTACGAGCATGCGCGAATTGTTTCAAGCGCACCCCATAAACCTGAGCGTCGCTATTTGGGTAGGGTTCCTAGCGCTTTTCGGTATTGCCTCGGACGATGGCGTCGTGATGGCGACGTACCTGAACGATTCGTTTTCCAATCGAAAAGTAGAGAACATCTCCGAGATTCGCGCCGCAACTCTCGCAGCGGGCAAGCGAAGAATTCGCCCCTGCCTGATGACGACAGCCACCACGATACTGGCGTTGCTCCCCGTCCTCACATCAAGCGGGCGTGGATCAGACATCATGGTTCCGATGGCCATCCCGTCGTTCGGCGGTATGACGATTGAAATCATCACAATGCTTGTGGTCCCAGTCCTCTTCTGCACGTTCCAAGAAACCAAGTTCAAGTCGAGTCAGCGCCAATCTGAGGCATAGATTCTGAGAATGGTGGCTGTGAAGGTTGGGACAAAACCAGAGCTGGGACTGGCCTTTCCCCCTCAACACGATCCACGTATTGGGTTAGCTTGAGGGAGAAAGGCCAGCCCGACCGGAAACCAAATCATGTTCCAAATCCTCTGAGATACCAAAGGCTAGTTGTTTTGGCTGCTACTCGTTTCGTTGCTTTGCCTTGTCTTAGAACGCATCTTACCATGGCGCCGGGACCAGAAACTCCTGCGACATGGGTTTGTGCAAGATTTGTTCTGGCTATTCTTCAATGGCCACAATGCGGAAATTGTCATTGCGCATATCGCCACGTTTTCGCTGGCCTGGGCATATCCATCCATCGAAAGCGCCAAGAATGCAGCTCTGCTCAGCGAACAAGCCCGCTGTCTTCAGTTTCTCGTACTCTTCTTGCTTAAATCGGAAAACTCCCGACGGGCGATCTTAGTGGGATGTCCCGCCTTCTGTTTCAAGACACAGCGCTGTAATCGGAGCGCATGAAAGCTCACACTTCGATCACGATTTCAGTATCAGAATTTGAGGGATATCGCCTTTGGAGAGTGCGGGAGGCGCCCTAGGGTTGCTCGCAGGAGTTGCGAACTGGCCTGCGATCAGCTCCGGTTGGGCGATCTGTGTCCAGCTAACCACAGGGGTCAACCAGAAGTAATGTGGTGTCGGAATGATGAATGCATTGGCATGAACCGTCAGGCAGAAGGTGCTTGTTTGGGTTGCCCCGTGATCGTGAGCCCCGTTGTAATCGTGGGAACCGCCATGCTCATGAGTACTGGCTTGTTCGAAGGAATCGCGATGTTCGTGATGATGATTGTCGTGGACATGCTAAACGCTGGCTGGAGGTGCCAGCGTGGACGCCAGGAACCCGACAATGATGTGAGGACGCCAACGAGTCATGTTGCTGCCATAATCTAAGCACAGCGAACGACCAAAAAGTTGTAGCTGGGACCATCGCATAATTCAATTTGAAGCGATGCTTCCCCGATCGACTATTGGGTAAAACTCGACGCTTACGGCCCCGCTAGGTGGTTTGTGAAGATTTCATAATCGTCGATGGTGATCCCGCAGATTCCGTCCAGTTCCAAGGCTGAGCAGGCGATTGATGCTGAACCCATGCAACCCTGCATTGCGGCGTAGTCGTCGAGATCGAAGTCGCCGTCACCATTGAAGTCGCCACCGCATGCGGAGGGGTTGGCGACACCGGGGGTGAATGGTACGCATCCGTCGCTCCCGTCGATGGCTTTGCTGAGAAT
>BQJS01000301.1 GCA_021604825.1 Phycisphaerae bacterium
GTTCCGGAACACGTACGGCGTACGGCGACGCCGGACATTACGGAAATACGAATTCCCACAGGAACACCGATGCGGGAAATCGAACGAATAGCAATCGAAGAGACCATGAAGGTTTGCGGCTACAACAAAGAAGCGTGCGCAAAGATGCTCGGCATCGGATTGCGCACGCTGTATCGCAAGCTGAAGGAATACGACCTTTGACGACGGATCGTCCGATCGATTCCGTATAGCAGATCTCCGTCTCGCGGACGGGAATTAGCTTTTGGTCGGCTCGGTCTTGTCCATCGGTGCTGCGGGAGGATCGTCGTCTTCGTCCTTCGGACGGACCGTATCCTTAAATTCGGATATTGCGCTTCCGAGCTGACGACCAACCTGGGGAAGCTTGCCGGCGCCGAATACGATCAACACCAACAACAAGACGATAAGCCATTCTGCGCCGCTAGGCATTCCAAACATCTGTTCTCTCCAAAGCGAGCCCCAAGCCCGCTATCGTTCTCACAAGCAAATACACACCTACATCATATCGCACAATCGGCCTAAACCCAACCCGACTGCGAAAACACGAGGACTGCGATGCAGCCCATCGCAAAGATAAACAATCCTATAACTGCGAACCGCTCAATCTGGTCGCTTTCAGACCGATCCGCGCGATGTGCCGCAGCACGACCGTTTTCGTGACGCATATCCTCAAGTACGCGCACCGCCCGAAGTCGGGCCTTCGGCACGTTCATAAGGCGGGTAAAGATCAGCCCGAGCAACAGGATAATTAGACATTCCGCAACTGAAGGCAACCCTATCATGTCGTTTCCGCTCGGTTTCCGTTCACCCAATTACCTGTAAAGTATAAGGTTACGACAGATGACTTCGCAAAGGGGGTAACGCCGGCCAACCGCATTGGGGTGCGTAACCGGCAACACATCAACAACTTACGCAACACTTCCGGATCAAGCGGATGCGGCGTGGCTGCGGCGCGCGGAAGCACTTAACTTGATTACAAGCAATTCCAGGGCTAACGCGCGGTCCACTCCCGTCGAACGCAACATCATTTCGGCGTCCATCAGCAGTCCGAGTGCCGCGCCTGATTTGTTTACGCCCCACTTCTTGGCCAGTGGACCAAACTTGCGCGCGACAAACGGGCTCAACTGATCGGTGTCGCCCCGCGCGACTTGATACGCGCTGCGGATGACCCAGTGGATAGACCCCATAACTTCGAATTCGCTCTTGCCCAGATCAAGCAAACGCCGCAACGCATGGACCGCCGCATCGCTGTTTGAACTGCCAATAGCGTCGGTCAGCGCCCAGACTTCCTCCTCGGCGACTTCGGCACACGCGGCGATAACATCGGTATCGATGATTTTCGTGCGGTCGCCGGCGTAGCCCGCGGCTTGGTGCAATGCACTGCGCACTTCGCTCAATTGCTGTCCAGCGCGATTGGTAATCTCGCGCACCGCGCCCGGGTCAATCGACTTCCCAATGGATTCCGCTTCTTTGTGCAGCCACGTTGCCAATTCGTGATCGCCGAGTTGTGCGCACCCCACCACAAGCCCCGCTTTCGTACACGTCTTAAACAATTTCAAGCGACGATCAATTCGCCCCGCCACCATGATGAGGATGGTCGATTCGCAAGGATTCTCCAAATACTTCAGCAGGGGACCCGCCGCTTTTTCCGAATCGTAATTTTCCGCATTGCGCACCAAGACAACTCGGCGATCCGCTAAAAACGGAAACGTCTCTGCAACGGAGACCACTTCGCCCGACGGAGTCTCATCCGCGTAGAACGAGTTCAGACACATGTCTTTCATGTCCGGTTCTACGAAACGGTTCACCAAAAGTGAAACGGCCTGGTCGGCGAGCATCGGTTCGAAGGTCGCCGTTTTTCCGCGCGGGGCTTTGTCCGGGCAAAGCAAATACACGCACGAGGGTTCGTGTGAATCAAACGACTCGATGAGTTCGGTTACGGTCATGAGTCGTTCACAACGACAGGAAGCAACGCGACAGCGCCGCCGCCGCTACCAGGGATCGACGGTTCGGAAGAACACATCGGAAGCGAGTTGTTCCAACGCTTCCGAAGCGCCGCGATTCTCTTCTTCGGTGGCGAATGAACGGACCGTGGGGAGAAACACTTCCGCGTTTCCGCGCAGGCGATCGGAGGATTGACCGGCGGCGCGCGTGTAATAACTGGACTCACCGGACATCTTCGGTTCGACCCACACCAGTTCACCGGTGACGCCGTCATAGGCCCGAATACCCGCGGTCACCACCGTTAAGTATTGGGTCACGGCGTCGTCTTCGTCGTAGGTGACGCCCTTCAATTCGTAATCCAGAATCACGCCTTCAAGCACGATGTCCGCATCGCCACGTTGCACAACTTCGAGCCGCGTATCATTCATGAATTTACGCCGAAGGGCATTGGTCAGCGGTGCCTGCAAATCGTATTCGCCGCTGGTGTTCTCAAACGGCGCGACATAGACCGTCTGATACTTTTCGTCCAGCGTACTCCCCGTGGAATAACCACACCCAAGGGCGAGAACCGTCAAGACGCAGGTCAAGATGTATGGAACAGGGCGCACGAAACGTGTACCTACCCTGGATTGGATGCCAGCCACGTCTGTGCTTCAGACGCGGCGGCAGTCCCGGGGAACTGGTCGACGACAACGTTGTAGTAAATTCGTGCCGACTTGTAGCGCCGCCGTTTTTCGTAGAACTGCGCGGTTTGCAGACGCTGTTTCGCAACGCTCTCCACCATTTCCGTGCGAATGGTGGCCAGCTCCGCGCCACGCGCATCCGCGGGATACTTCACCGCAAACCGGTCAATCGCTTCCACGGCCAACAAACTTGGCGCTTGATCGTAATCCGGGGACATGGACGATTCGTAGTAACACATCGCGAGGCCGTAGCTTGCATCATCGGCCCACTCGGACTGTGCATAATCTTCGACCACCCGCTGATACTCGAACGATGCTTCCACATATTCTTCCAACGTGAAATGACACAACCCGATTTTGTATTGCGCTTCGGCGGCTTCATTCGTGAACGGTTGATTATCGATCACCATGTTGTACACGTCGACCGCCCGCCGGAAAGGACGTTTCCGGAATGGCCGCCACGCGAACAAACTGTCTTTCGCGAGATTCGCTTCACCAATATCGAAAAACCGGTCACCAATCTCGTATTGCTTCGCGATGACATCGTCGAACAGCGGACTATCCGGATAGACGGCAACGACTTGCTGATATTCTTTCGCCGCGTCTCGGTAATCTTCCTGGGCAAACCGAATTTCGCCGCGGAGGAATTGGTTGTCGTCCGCCCAGTCGGTTTCGTTGTAATAGTTGATGAACTTGGCGGTTTCCCGCAGCGCGTCCTTGTACTTGCCTTCGACCATCAAACTGCGCGCAAATTCCACCTGGAGTTCAGGCGTTTCCTTCGGCAACCGTTTGATGTTGACGAATCGGCCGGTCTGCGGCGTCCAGGTCCATTGCGCGTGGGCATTCGATGCGACAACTGCGCATGCAACAACGCAACCTGCGAGTACTCGTAGTAGTTTTTTCTCGCCCATATGGCTACACCATTTCCCCGATAACGTTTATGGGCTTCCGAGTCGGCGGACCGGAGTTGCCCCCACGGGTGACATCCTAACAACAAGCCCCCCAACACGCAACCATAGGGCGGATTCTTAAACGGGCCGTCAAAATCACAAGCGGGCGCCATGCACGCGGTTGACATCACGCCCGCCATTTCGCTTGAATACGCGTCTATTTGTCCGGCAAGACGCGCCCCGCTCCAAATGAACTCGGAATTTGGCGCGGTGCAAGTTCTCGCTCTTGGCCGGCATGCGGATAAGGAGTGTGGCCGATGGCCAATGAAAACATGTTGTCGCCCCGGTCGTTCGGGCAGACTGGGCGAATCGATTTGTGGTGGTTGCAGCCCGTCGGGGTCTTTGCCGGTCTTTCCACGTTCGTGATTTATTCGACGTGGGCGGC
>BQJS01000302.1 GCA_021604825.1 Phycisphaerae bacterium
GGTGCGCAACGGGTGCAATGTCCAAGTGGGGTCAACATCGACGTTCGACGAATTCACGCTCTTTCGCCCACTGTCGATCAATTTGACTTCGCCGGATCTTGGTCCACCCAAGGTTCGTGAGGTCATTTCGCCCGGTGTTGTCGTTCAGCTGGCCCGTGCAGGCGATTTGCTGCAATACGACTTGGCCATCACCAACGCGGACAATATCAGTTATCCGGGTGTACTCGTAACGGTCGTCTTGCCCACTGCGATGTTGGTCAACAATCCGCCTTTCGTCGGAAGTCAACCGGTCGGAACATCGTACGACGCGCCGACGCGCACGGTTACATTCCAGGGAACGGTCCCAGCTAATTCGACGGTTGTTGTATCGTGGGAAGGTTCGATCGATATTGATTCATGTTCAGCGCAGTTCAACGCGCTCGGTGCGACAGGGCCATGTCCGCCGAGTCTTTCCAACTTCCGAGGCAACCTGACGGTTTATTCTGTCCCCGAATTGCCAGCCAACCCGCACCTTGTTGGCGTGGACAATTTCCAGGGTACTTGGACATTCACACCCGGCGTCGATACGCAGTCGCAAGACCTGCTCTGTCTACACGGAGAAGTCTACACCGGCATCACGCAGCGAACGAACAATGAAATATGGGTTTCTGGATTGCCGTCGTTTTCATTCAATCCCGACACGCTTGAAGCCGAAATCTACTCCGATCAGTTCTTCGTTGGAACATTGGGTTTGGCGACAGCCGCTTTGCCCGCAGGGATTGCATACGATCAAAGTGACGACACGTTGATTTTCAGCGGCGCCGGTGTCACTGGAGGCCGCGTTGTTCGATACGATCCCAATACCGGGGCTTCGTCGTTGATCATCGAAGATCCGGTCATGCCAGTTGGTCGCTGCTTTGTGGATCTTGATGGGCATGTTGTTCTCCGTGGCAATAGCGCGCTGTTTCGCATTGACCCAGCCGACCCTTTGAACTTCCTGCAAATCGACTACGCCAGTCTGCCGGAGGACGTTCCACCGTCGGCGACCGCATCGTTCACGGGGGTTCATAACGCGGTCCTCGACGTGGATGGCGACTATCTCACGATGCTTCAAACGATTTGGATCGACGGTCCGGATCTTTTCGAACGATTCTGGATGGGGCGAATCGAACGTGATACTGGTGCATTTTCTATCTTGTTCGATGACATCTCGACGCTGGGTGTCGCCCAACCAACTGCCCGCCCGCTGGGGGCGGTCGTCAGCCCGGATGGCGATTACTTCTTCGCTCAGCAGACCAATCCAGACATTCTCTATCGCATGACCCGAGGGTGCGGGGTGACTGCGATCTTTGAAGGCTTCGCGCATGTGACCGACGCCCTCAACTTCGTGAGCTTCATCGACATGGTCCACAGCGATCCGATCACGTCAGCCAGCCCATTGCCCACGAGCATCATGGGTGACTTCGACGGCAACTGTCTGGTCGAGTTAGCCGACCACGCATCGTTCGTGGATTGCAAAGACGGTCCCGACCTGCCGCCAAATCCGACGCCACCCATCGACCCGCAACAGTGTCTCGACGTCTTCGACTTCGACGGGAGCGGTACGATCGACCTGCGTGATTGGCGAAGTCTGAGCGAACGAATTGCCGCGCCGTGATTAATGTTCTGTGATGATTGAAAGTTGGGAAATCTAGATTCTAGCAACGGCACATAGTGAATCGGGGGGTTCAGTGCCGAGGCACAATGACAAAGGGGTGCATTAATGAAAGTACCAGAGACGACAAAATTTCTCATCTGCCATGGACTGTGCCTGGCGTTCGCGATGACAGCACTCGGTGTTGAGTTCAACTTGGTCGATCCGGCGCTTGAACAGCAAGACGATGGCTCGTCGATGTCACTCAATGTCGGCGGCGTTGACGCGATTCTCTCGACCAACATTGGTACGTTGAATGTCAATGGGGAGGAATTTGGCATCGCCTCGTCGGAGGATTTGGAAGGCCAGGGTTGGATCGTCAATGGGTCGGAAGAATTGAGTATTACCTTCTACGAAGACGTTCGCTGGGATGCATTTTACGTTTGGGATCAGCACGAGAACGGTTGTAGCGTGATCGCGACCGACAGTGTTGGCGGCGACCTGTTCTGTGGACCGGGATTGAAAATGAGTCATGGTGGCGTGGTGATTCCCGCCGGGGACCCAATCCGATTGTTCGCATCAGATTCTGAGGGTTTCAGTCTCGCGACATTCGCCGTCACGCCCGCAAGCGACGGCGGGGAGACCAGCGACGGCACCGACACGGGCAACGGTGATGATGGTCCTACGGATAACAGCGAAGGCACTCAAGATGAAGTTGAACCCGGAAGCGGAAACCCGATCGTCCGAATCGAGCTTTCCGGCAGTGGCGGTGGGACGGCTTGGTTCGAGTATTTCGACAACGCGAGCGAACGGTCTATCTACCTTGGCAACTTCGATACGGAGGAAGGCACGACATCGGTCGAGTCAGAGGTGCCGCTCAATGAGGGGATCTATGTCTATACCTCATCGGATGAATGTAGCAGCGACTCCGGATTGTACTACGCAGACGGATCGCCTGTCTCATTGGGCGAAGATGGTCGTTATGGCCCCATACCGATCGATGAAGATACGACACTTTCAGCTAGATTCGTTCCAAACTATCTTCTCTGCGGTTCGTGTTCGGCGTCGGTTGTGATGTACTCGATGATGGGGATGGGCCTCATTCGATTTCGACGGCGATCCGTTCGGAAATCGTCCGTCTAGTTTGCCGACAGTCAGGCTCGCCAACGATTCATCCAAGAGGGAATTCGTAATGTCCAACGCGTGACTTATCAGGGCATTCGACTATCATCTTACTCCATAGGGGCAGGCCCCAGTTGATCAGAAGCTTGATTGATTGGGGCTTGTGTCTATTGGGCGGTGATCGATGTTTCGGCGATGGAGAACCTAGCAAATGTCGGCGGAAGAGATTTTGGAGTTGCGCGAGCGGGCCAAGGAATTGCGCTGTCTGTACCAAGTTCACGGGATCGTATCGCAACGGGGTGAGGCCCCTGTCCAAACATTCCTTCATGTACTGGAAGCGATCCCGCAAGGTTGGCAGCGTCCACAGTCAACTGGCGCACGGATCGTCTATCTTGGTCGAAGCTTCGTTGGACCCGGTTACTCCTCATCTGGGCAATCGTTAAAGGAGACAATTCGGCTTCACGGCGTGGATGTTGGTGTCATCGAAGTGTCCGACACGAGCGTTGATGGCGAATCCCCTGCGTTCCTCGAAGGCGAACGCGAATTGCTCCGAAACATCGCCCATCGTCTGGGTGATTACCTTGAATGGAAACACACCGAACTGCTTGGCGACGGTGGTGCATCGGATTCGGTGCATTGGCGGTGGCGCGATGCCTACGCAGCAGCGCTGGCTGCGGGCCTGGATCGCGATCGATTCGGTGTCTGTGGTGTCTATGTCGGAGGTAGCACTGAAAACGGAAATGCTGGTCACGGAAGCGACATCGACCTGTACATTCATTTCGAAGGAACCGACTCGCAGCGTGATCAATTGAATCACTGGTTGGAAGGATGGAGCTTGTGTCTCGCCGAGCTTGCCCATCAACAGACCGGGTATCATTTCCCTGGCGGCATCCTAAACATTCAATGGATCAAATCGGCACCCAACACACGTCTGCATCCGGACCTTCGGGAACTACCTTCCGGGACGTCAGCAGGATCATAGGTACAGGGATCTGCAGCGAAAAATGGACACCTTTTGTAATCAATCCGGTTGAATCATAGGGTTGTATCGATCCTGCGATGACCCATAAACCGATGACCCATGAACCGATGATCCATAAACCGGTGACTAGGGGTACTGCAGACATGCGTTGGCCAATCATTCATTTCGCTTTTTCTTTGTTCGCAGTTATTGCCCTTTGCGGTTGCGAATTGAATCCGACAGTCGATCCCGATGGTGCAGGCG
>BQJS01000303.1 GCA_021604825.1 Phycisphaerae bacterium
CCGACTTAATCCCGCGTCGATAAACTCCTTAAGATCGCCGGTTCGTCGGGCCAGGTTGTTCGAATCGGTCTGCTTGATAAGGGCGTCGAGCGTTGGCGGGGCGAACCCGCTGCTTTCGAGAATCGACAGCAATTGTGCGAGCAGTTTCTCGTCCTGCTTGGATAGTTGCGGGGCGAAATCCACATGACAGATGTATCGGCCAATCCGGCGAACATCGCGCGTGGCGATGAGTTTTTCGAGCAGCGGCTTGCCCAATGTCGCAGCATTGCTCTTGCGGGCCAGCCAGCCAGTCAGCGTTTCTTCGAGGATGCCGGGTTCCTGCGGGTGCATTTGGTGGTAGCGCTTGATCCACGCCGTCGCCCGTTCGACGAATGCGTCAAGGAAAATAGTGCTGACGAATTTGTCGCCGGCGAGGGCGGTCAATCGCTTTTCCTTGCGAAGCGTATCAATGTGTTCGGCAATGTCACCTTGTGGCACTGAGGCGTCGAGCGAGAGGCGTTTTGGTGCGGGCATCTCGAATCGGGCGTTGCGGATGCATTCTTCAATGCGCTGGTGGGCATCGCCAGTGTCGAGCGCTTTGAGGCCTTCGATGCTGGCCGACATGTTGCGGCTGCTACGACGCGGGGCGGCTCGCAGGACCACGCCACCGCCAGCGGTTCGGGCTGCGTTCTCGTCGCGGACGATGAAGCGTTGTCCGTAGCTTGCGACGATCGGTTCCGCCAGTCGAAGCTGCACATATTCGCTACTGCCGGCATCGACTCGGTCACCGGTGAGGCAGACGCAGCGGCCCATCACTTCGGTCGCGGCGATGCACACGCGAACGCGCGAATGATTTCTGATCGGTTCGCGATGGCTGGCGAGGCATTCGAGTCGTACGTCGAGCAGGCGGGTCGGTTTGACCGCATCGACAGCGGCTAACTCGTCCCCGCGCTGGGGCGCGGTCTTGCCCGTGCTTTGCAGGTTGATCGCCGTTCGCTGCCCGGCATGCGATTGATCGCTCGTTTGTCCGTGCGACTGCACTTCGCGCACGCGGACGGTTTCGCCCTGCGGCCAAAGTTCGAGCGTGTCGCCCGATTGCACACTGCCGCTGATGACTGAACCGGTCACGACGGTGCCGCGCCCCGCGACGGAAAACACGCGGTCGATGGGCATGCGGAAAGGCAGGTCGGTTTGTATGCGGCTGACTTGCTTGGCTTGGGCGATGATCGCAGCCCGCAGTTCTTCAAGCCCGGTTTGTTTGATCGCCGAAACGCGAATGACCGGCGCACCGGACAGCGGTGTTCCTTCGAGCATGTCAGCCAATTCGGTTTCGACAAAGTCAGCAAGGCTTTCGTCGACCAGGTCGCACTTGTTGATCGCGACAACCGCCCGCGTCACGCCAAGCAGTTGCAGGATTTCGATGTGCTCGACGGTCTGCGGCATCACCGAATCGTCGGCGGCGACAACGATCAGCGCCACGTCAATGCCAGTCGCACCAGCCACCATCGTGCGAACAAAGCGTTCGTGCCCCGGAACATCGACGACACCGAAATCAAATTCACCCAAACCATCGGAATCGTTCAGCCGAAGCTGAGCAAACCCAAGCTCAATGGTCATCCCGCGTTTCTTTTCTTCGGGCAGGCGATCGGCATTCGTCCCGGTCAGCGCCTCGATCAAAGAAGTCTTGCCATGATCGATATGACCAGCCGTGCCGAGGATGAGGTGCTTGGTTGTGTTGTCGATGCGCGTCACCGAACTCACCTCTGAAATCCCTTGAATCCGATATACCAATTTTCGTCTAACTTGTGATGGAGATATCGCGATCGCTTTGACGACGGCGAGCCAGAGGGTACAAACCAGAACCCTGCCGTGCGACGATTATATACGTCAACGCCAACATCAAGATAGACACATCCATCGTCTTCGCAGCGGACGGCTCTGACACGGTAGGCTCCGATCATCTGCGGTGTTGTACTCGGAAGTAAAGCGGGGTCCGTTACCAATTGTTCGAAGTCGTGCTTGCTTAATTGAAATCGAACGTATGCTGGCCAGGGATACCAGAAGCTCGACAATAAAATCGCAACGAGCAGCGGAATCCAAATCCAGTTCCGCCGGTCGTACTTTAGTGGCTGAACCAATAGCCGCCTCCGAGTGATCAATCGCAGCATCCAATCCACTGCCAAAAGAAAGACCGCGAAGCATGCCCCACCTGATAACCAGAAACTTTGAGACGTTCCAGGTATACTGAAGTCGCTGAGCAAGATGATTGTCGCGCCTGCACAAATGAGAATATGAAAGAGCCCCGGTGGTTTGCCGCTTCGCACCTCGTCTGACGTTCTTGAAGGCACCTCGTAGCTCAGTGAGCGGTTAGGATCAAAAGGCGAGCCGCATTCTGGGCAAACGTTTTCCACAAGTCCTCGAAGCGAGTAACCGCATTCCCAGCACTTGGCGTCCTCGGGGACTTTTGACGGCCGGGGGTAAGGTTGTTCGTCGCTTGAACCCATCGGATCGTCACCGAAGCCGTAATGTTACGACCAGAACACCCAGTCCTCTTTCCAGACTACGTAGGCGTAGAGCAGGAAGTTCGTCAGGCCGTGCATCACCATCATGAAGAGCAGGCTCTTCTTCCAGTAGAACAGCAGGTTCCAGAACAGCCAGCACAGAATGCCGACTTCCCACATGGGGTGTTCGGCGGCTGACAGCAATGAGCAGATGATAAACGATCGGAAGGTGTACATGCCGAGCGGGACTTTTTCGAAGCGGCGTGAGTCGATCAGGATGCGCAGCACGAATCCGCGCCAGAAGATTTCTTCGACGATCGGGACGACGATCGACGCGCCTCCGATGCGCACGATCAAGAACAGCCAAAGCGCCCAGCCGCGTCCCAACTGTTCGTAGCAATTGTAAAATTTGTCCGGTTCGGCATCGCGGCCCATGATCTGCGTCTTGGGATACCAGCTTTGCGCGGCGAACCACTTGTGAACGTAGATCCACATGGCGGCTGTCACGACTGCGAGAACGAGCGACAGGAGTATGTGCGGCTTGCCCAGTGGTGGGAAGTATTTCCAAAACATCAGCGATACGACGAGCGCGCCGACCGTGCGGAGCGTGTAAAGCCATGGAACGTGCTGGGGGCCTTCGAAGAATTGCCCGACGGCCATCAGCGCGAGGAACGTCATGAACGGTGCGATGTACGGCAATTCGGGGCGGGCGTGGACTTGCCGGTCCAGCCATGTTTGCGGGGCACCTTGTTTGGCGGAATCGTTCATCCGCGCATGCTAAGCGATCAACGGTGAATCGACCAATTCTAAAGGTGGCGCTGGTTTGAAATTCGATTTAGGCGTCGGGTTCGATGGTGACGATGAGGCTCAGCGACGTGAGTTGCTCCTGATACATCTCGGCCAACTCCTGATGCGTGACGAGCAGCAAGGACAAGCCGGAATTGTGGGCTTCGAGAATTTTCTCGATGGCGTCGTCCATGTTCAGCGGAGTCACCTTTAGCAGCGAGACGATGACATGATCGACTTCGTTAACGTCGTCGTTGTGAAGCAGCACCTTGTACGGTGGAAGCAACCCGGGCTTGGGTTTGCTTGGAGCCTTGGTGGGCGCTGGCTTATCGAGGACAGCTGTGGATGAATCGCCGCCTTGGTTGGGGGCGTTTTCGGAAGCTTGCTTCTTGTTTGAATCGTCGGCCATCAGTTGATCGGTTCCCTTGGTAGACTCGTCCTGCAATCGACCTTGCCCTGGTGACATGACGGGCAGGTGTAGCGATTGTTTGCTTCTTGTATCATTGTATCAATCGATTGGCGAATCCGCCAAGATTATCATCGGCATGGGGCCCGATTCGCTCGAATCCGGGAGGTGATGGGCCGTCCATTGTCGGTGAGAACGGGGAAATTGCGGGTTGGGCGGCATATGATTTTCCGGAGATGCGGTATCACATCGGTGTAGCGACGAGGTTCAACTGTG
>BQJS01000304.1 GCA_021604825.1 Phycisphaerae bacterium
ATCGACAACAGTCGCGGAATAATCCCCCCACCGATCGGCCCCGTTTGGCCGCAATCCACCAAAGTCATCGTATTCGCCAACGCTCGTGCGATAGACCTCCGACGCCGTAAACGTTCCCGCCGCATCCCCGGCGTCCCGCGTGACAACGCGAATGTCCGCGAACTGATCGGAGAACGACTGTGAGTATCCGATCGCCGCCGCGCCATCCGCGTTCACCGCAATCGACGGCATAAACGTCCATTCATTGCCATCCGATCCATTGATGAATCCGGACTGCGCAATCGACGGCGCCGTCGGGTTGCCGCCATTCGTATTGATTTCGAACCAGACGACTTCCGTCTTTCCGTCGCTGTCCGCATCCGCACTCAAACAACACCACACGCTGCCGTCCCGGTACACCGCATCCATGACGCGCGAAGACAACGTGTCGAGGGTGTTGGAGGTAAAGGTTGTTTGTTGCGGCGCACCGGGCGATACCTGCGCACCCGCGGTCCAACCACGTGTGGTGGTGTAGGTACCCGCGACCAGCGACGGCGAAGCCGCCGTTCCGCCCAGTTCCCACAGCCGGTACGCCGTCGAACCAAACCGGTTGATAAGATAGAAATTGCCGTTGTCGGTGGAACCATGGGTATGCGCGGGTTGCACCGTAAAAATGCCGTTCGTCGCGCTATCCGCGACATTAATATCGGTGAACGAATTGGAGCCGCCAATCAACGCGGCCTTATCAAACACGCGAATCTTCACGCCGATAAACACGCCGCTCCCGTCAAACATATTGCCCGTAATCACCAGCCGCGTGCTGTCCGCGCCGATACCCGGATAGTCAAACCACGTATTCGTACCGGAAAAATTCGTGATCGCACTTGCCGAAAACGAAAACCAATCGCCGCCACCGCCCACCGTGGTATTGCTCGGCGTACTCGAAGTCGATACCGCGACGTGAACAAAATTTTCACCCAAGGCGGGATCGTTTCCATCGAGCGTCATAATGAAGAACCGTCCCGAATGCTGATCGAATAGTACCTTCGGATCGAATCCGCCTTTAGAGGTGGTCGTCGGAAAAAACTGGTTGAGGCCCAGCGACGACGCGACGGTTGCACCCGTCTTATCGTAAATCGTTACGCCGTTATTGGTCGCCTCAACAATACGCCCCGCGGCTCCCGCGCCCGTTCCCACCGCAATGTGCGTATCCGGCGGTTTGACGATAAATCCTTGGCCGGGCGGCGCGGCCTGATCTTGTGCATCGAATCCCAACGCGGCGGTCGGCGTATTCGTCTGCGCGGGCAGGTCCGGCAACACACTTGATAGCAGCGGCAATGTGGCATCCGGCCGATCGATATCGATGGTCACGAAACGTTGCGGCTGGTCCGGAGCTTCATATCCCGATCCGCCTGAGGGGTACGCGCGGTCGACGTCTGCAAGTTCAGGATCGGCCCACGCGATTCCTAGCGCTGTAACCATCGCGGCGACCATTACACTTTTCATTACAGAAACGGCGTACATCCAATACCCTTCCAATACTGCGTCCAACGAGCGGAATATCACGGTATCCGGTAGTCGCGCAAGGCGGACGTTAAGCTACGAATACTGCGATGCCTTCGCGGTCTGGTATCATACGGCCCGACACCAGGACTAAGCTGGTCAAACAGGAGCAATTCAACCATGTCATCGCCCGTTCGCAATCAGAGTCTGCTGCGCACGTCCAACCCCACCATGCGCCCCGAACTCTATCAAGAAGCCGCCCGTACGTTTACCGGCGACAAAACCATGACCATCAATGGCACCATCAATTGTACCGGTATTTTATTGTGCCTCGTATTGATGACCGCGGCCTACACCTGGCGAATGTATGATCCGATGGATCCTGGCAGCGTCGCGGCGGTAATGCCGTGGATGATGGGCGGCATGATCGGCGGCCTTGTCCTCGCGCTCGTAACGATGTTCAAGCAAACCTGGGCGCCGTTCACGGCACCGGCCTACGCCTTGGCCGAAGGGCTATTCCTCGGCGGCATTTCCGCGGTCGTCCAAGCGCAGTTCCCAGATCAACAAATTGTATTGCAGGCCGTCGGGCTTACCTTCGGCGTCTTGTTCGTCATGTTGGCGGTATACCGCACCGGAATCATCAAGGTTACCGACAAATTCCGCATGGGCGTGGTCGCGGCCACCGGTGGCGTGATGCTGCTCTACCTCGCGACCTGGATATTGGGGATGTTCGGCGTGGGAATTCCGTACATCCACGGCTCAGGCGTGGTCGGTATCGGATTCAGCTTGTTCGTCGTCGGACTGGCGTCGCTCAATCTCGTCCTCGATTTCGATCTCATCGAAACCGGTGCACGGGCCGGCGCACCCAAATACATGGAATGGTTCGGCGCATTCGCCCTGATGGTGACGCTCATCTGGCTCTACATCGAAATCTTGCGCCTACTCGCCAAATTGAACAGCCGGCGATAACCTACTCTGACGACCAGCCCTCAGGAATCGTGGCGATGCAGACATTGGCGTCGCCACGCTTGTAGCTGGTGAAAATGACCTGTTTCCCCGCGCGATCCCAGCCGACATGCGGATGCGACCCGCCGCCATAAACCCGATGGCCAAGCGTCAGCTCATAGGGCCGCGTCGTCTTCGCCTCAAATAACGTAATATCGCCGTGCCAATTGTCCGAAGCGATCCAACGCCCATCCGGGCTGCCCGAGGCATGCCAGTGGTTTTGCTTCGCAATCGCTTCGTCCTCACCGCCTGGCCACCACGCCCCGACGCCAACAACCCGAACTTCACCGGTATCCGGGTTCAACAGTTTGACGTGCGAATCTTCCGTCGGTTCCGGGTGCAGCCCGCCGGTGAAAATCATCTGACCCTTCACCCACCAACTCTCATGCGTCACCAATTCATCTTCGCGTTGCGCGTACACACTACGCGGCAGTCCATCCCGAATATCGACCAATTGCAGTCGCGGAAACTGCCCCGCAAAACTTAACACATTAGGATCTGTGCGGCTCCACTGGACATGACCGCCGTACCCCGGCTCCTCACCAACCCGGCACAACACACGAAATTCACCGGTCTTAATATCGATTGTGAAAATAGCGGGATCGCCATTATCCGGGAGGCCCGTTACACCCAGCGCGAGCCGCATTCCGTCCGCACTCTCGCTCAACGCGGTATACCCATTCGCTTCGGGCAGCGTGCACACCAGCCGTTCATCAATTGTCACCTTCGATGGCGAGACCGACGAATCGATAGCGATGCATAGTTCGAGCACCGCTGCACCACGCATTGCCCAGATACGCGCGCCTTTGTCCGCGGCGGTTGCACTCGTAAATCCGCCCGCGGCGGAATGAAACCGAACCAATTCACCGGTCGATGTGAGATAGCCCATTAGTCCGCCGGATTCCCGGTTCGAGTTGAACACGATGAGGCTTCCATCGGCGAGCCACGAGCGCTCATGAAAGTAGAGGTTTACGTCGTCCGCGGGGTCGGTCGTGAGGTAAAGCAACGTCACACCGCTACGCGGATCCGTTGCCTCTTCATGTTCCAGGGGCAACACCTCTAACGAATACGGTTCCGCTCCGGCAATAACGGCGCAACCAAGAAATAGGAATACGGTCAATCGCAACTGCGTCATAGCGATTCCGGATCCTCAACGTCGGGTAGGTCTACGTCCTCTGAATCCGGGCCGTCTCCCATTTTTTCAAACGTGCGTTGCGCATCCTGGAATGCGCTCTCAAACTCGGGGTGTTCTTCCACAAACCGGCCAAGCTCCATCATCCCAGCGTCGGGGTTCGCCTCCAGAAAGTCCGCCAACGCCGCCATGGATTCCGCCTCCGATTCGGACACTTCGCCATCGTCTACATAGCTCGTGATGACGACGAATCCCATGATCGTCGTCCAAAAGGACGCTTCGTCATTGCCGGCCGCGGTATAAATGCGATC
>BQJS01000305.1 GCA_021604825.1 Phycisphaerae bacterium
CAGTCACGGAGGTGTTGCAGATCGTAAATGTCATCGTGGTTGCCGGGCGCGGCCGCATCGTAACCCACACGTTCCATGGCGCGGTAGGTGAGTTTACTTTGCGTGGTATGGGCGACGAGGTCGCCTTTTTCCATCACGTCGCCCGCATCCAGCACGAGAATATCGTTGCGTATGGTGCGTTGTTGGCGCACGTAGCCCGAGACATAGGGCAAACCACCGGATTGGTCGTAGTCGATCCGCACATGGTCGTGCAGATCATTGGTGTGGAGGATCAGGACCGAGCCGGTTTCCGCGTAGGCCCAATTCGCAATCGCAGCCAAAACGCAGACAACGCGCACGAAGGTTCGTTTGATACCGTCAATTCGAGTTGAAAATAGCACGTGTTTACAGGTCGCCGATTTGATGGGTGAAATCCCGCGCTACGGATACACCGTCATGAATTTTGTTTCGAATTCGACGATGTCGTTTTCACGGCCTTCACGGACTTTATTCGCCCACTCGGCGTCCGACAAGAGCGCCCGGCCAACGGCGACGAGATCGAATTCGCCCGCTTCTAAACGGCGAATCAACGCATCGACACCTTGCTTGTGGGAGACCTTGCCAGCGTAACTGCGCAGGAAATCAGAATCCAGTCCAACGCTGCCGACAGTGATCGTGGGTTTGCCGGTAAGCGTTTGGGTCCAACCCGCGAGATTCAGGTCCGAGCCTTCGAATTCAGGATCGTTGAATCGGCGCGAGCTGGCATGAAAGTAGTCGACTCCGGCTTCCGACAATGGCTTCAGGAACGCCTCAAGTTCTTCCGGCGTCTTCGCCATTTTGTGGTTGTAGTCGCCTTGCTTCCATTGCGAATACCGGAACACCACGGGAAAATCTGCACTCACCGCACTGCGCACCGCTTCGATGACTTCAATCGCAAATCGGGACCGCTCGACCAACGTCTTGCCGCCGTATCTATCCGTGCGTTGATTGGTGACTTCCCAGAAAAACTGATCGATGAGATAACTATGCGCGCCGTGGATTTCGAGTCCATCGAATCCGAGGTCTTCCGCAGCCTTCGCGGAGACCGCATAACTGGCGACCGCGTCGTCGATGTCCTGCTGGGTCATCTCGTGCGGCACATCGCCCCCGCCTTTGTCCGCGTAGAACGGGTGCGGCACCGGCGATGGTCCATGGCCGGGCACGTTCGGGTCGGGTTCCATGCCCAACTGGCGGATGCTGCCGACATGCCAGATCTGCGGGATGATGAATGAACCTTCCGCATGCACGACGTCCGCGACCTTCTTCCACATGGGCGCCACGTCGTCGCTGCCGAAGTACGGCACGTCGGGATAACCGCTCGATGGCGGGTGCAACGGATTAACACCTTCAGTAATGATAAGTCCCACGCCACCTGCCGCACGGCGACGGTAGTATTCGACGACGGTGTCCGTCGGGACTTTCCCCGGCGATTGGCTGCGGGTCATCGGCGCCATCACGACCCGGTTGGGCAGGGTTACCCGGCCGAATTGGTAGGGTTGAAACAGCGCATCGACGGATGCGGTGGTTCTTGAAGTTGGTGATTGTTCGGTTTGGCTCATGCGTGGTTCCGTTCAATTGTGGGAGGCCTACCTGAGTATCAACTGGGAACGTGAATAGTAGCACACGAAGCGTGCGCACGACTCGGCAGGTTAGGTGTCTTGTACTGGCACTATTTCAAGTAAATTGGCATGTGGGGTACCGCTTGGGAGTAGGGCTGCCACGCGGTGATCGAGCGTCACCAATTTTCCGCGGTTGTGAATGGACAAACCGAGCAAATAGCAATCGGTAACTTGACCATGGCCGGCGAGCAAGTTCGTTGGGAGTGTTTCGCCGGTCATTGGAATTGCGTCTGACCAAAACTCGTGATGATCCTGGGTGACCATCTCTCCGAGAAGTGTCAACGCCTCGATTGGTTCAACGGCTTCTGGAATGATTCGCGCATTCGACGATACGCGGACAAATCCACACTGTGTCAAAGGACATGTTGCCCAACCGCCGGTGCGATTCTCATCGAACCAAGCATGCGCGGCTCGATGGTGTACGTGAGAGGGCCAGGCTAGGGCTACGAGCATGTTGACGTCCAACAATCCGACGCTCACATGACGTCCTCATCCTTGCGTACATCTTCCAGCGTAATCGGATGTGCATCCGATGGGACGCGAAACACGGGGAAACCTTTTTGTCCCTTTTTGTCCACCCGCGGTGTCGCATTCAGGCCTCGCCGCATCAAATCGGAAATCACACGACCAATGGACTGAGACTTGGCCTGGGCGAGGCTTTTGGCGGCGGCGAAGAGGTCGTCGTCTATGGATATGGTTGTTCTCATACCCCCGAGTATCGCAGCAATAGCATCACGATGTCAACGCATCTACGCATCAAGATGAGAACTCATTGATATGACAAGCGAGAGGATAAATTGATTTGAAAAGGGAGATATATCCGCCCTGCCCCTTTAATTCCCCCATTGCGTAACGAGGGATTTGAGACGTGTGGTTGCATCGCTAGTGCCTGTGGAATATTTTTGATGACCCTGCTCCGCCGTAGAACGGGGAAGTCCAAGGGCGAGATTGCCGAGAAGGAACTATTATGTCCGCCATTCGTATTGCGTTGACTGTTGGCATGTGCTGGTGCGCTGCTGCGTCGTTTGCAGAAGAGGGTGTTATTGCGCCCAACGAAAACCTCGAACTGACCAACGTTCCACCGATTCCGCAACGCATTGCGGATGCGGTCAGCCGGTACGGGCATACGCGGTCGGCGGGGTTTGCGAGTTGGCATCCGACAAAGCGCGAAATGCTGATCCGAACCCGATTCGCGGACACCGGTCAGATTCATCATGTTGCACAGCCAGGCGGTGCGCGCACACAACTGACATTTTTCAATGAACCGGTGGGTTGGGCGGCGTATCAACCCTCGGACGGCAACTACTTTTGCTTTAGTCGCGATGCGGGCGGCGGCGAGTTTTATCAGAACTTTCGATTCGATCCGGACACGGGAGACGCAACGTTGCTGACCGACGGCGAAAAGCGAAACGGCGGCGGCACCTGGTCGAACAGCGGACGGACGATGGCGTATTCGCGGGTCGATGCGGATGAAAACGGCGCGTTCACCCAAATTCGGATATCGACACCGATGTCGCCGAAGCGCGATCGGCTCGTGGCACGATTTGATGGCGGTGGTTGGCGCGTCGCGGATTGGTCGCCGGACGACGGTACATTGTTGGTCGTACAATACATTTCAATAAACGAGAGCTACCTGTGGCGTGTGGATGCGGACACGGGGTCGCGTCAACGGCTCACCAATCCGCCGGAGGGAACGAAAGTCTCGTATGGCGATGCCGCGTGGGCGAAGGACGGTACGGGCATATACGCGACGACCGACATCAGCGGCGAGTTTCGGCAATTGCACTACTTCGAACTCGACGGCATGGCACACACGAATCTCACGGAATCGATTCGTTGGGACGTCTCCGGGTTTGATTTATCGCCGGAGGGTAAAACGATCGCATTTACAACGAATGAAGCGGGTGTGAGCGGGTTGTACTTGTTGGATACCGCGACACGAGCATTTGAACCGGTTGAAATACCTGTCGGCATCGCGTCCACGCCGAAGTGGCATGCCTCGGGCGGTGAGTTCGCGTTCACGTTTTCCTCCGCGACGACGCCGTCCGACGCGTATTCGTATGTCGTCGATACGCACGAACTCGTACGATGGACCCAGAGCGAAATTGGGCCAATTGATGCAACCGACATTCAGGAACCTGAACTGATCACCTGGAAATCGTTTGATGACTTGGAGATTACGGGATTTCTGTATTCGCCGCCGAAACGATTCAAGGGGAAACGGCC
>BQJS01000306.1 GCA_021604825.1 Phycisphaerae bacterium
GCGTAGAACGCAATCTCATCGCTTTCCGGAAAATTCACCACCAAGCGCGCACATTCCGGACATACATACATTCTGCTGATGTACTGCGCGGCTTTTCTAATTGCTTTGAACCGCTTCTTCTTCGATTCCGCAGTCCAGGCTTTCACTTCCAATTTCTTAAACCGGCGATAATGATCTTCGCGGATGACCGCGTATGAATCGCTAGATTGCGATGCGTCTCGAATCACCGCCAGCATCTCATTCGCAAAGTCGTAGCCGCACTTGCACAATAAGATACCTACCCTCCGTTCCTGGACGGAAAACGCAACAATATCACATTTATTCGCCAAAATCGTTGCCGCGGAATCCTCCCGGTTGATAGGGCCTTTACCTACCAAAAGTCGAAGATGCCGCTCAATATATCCGCCGGCCAATCAAGCCACGAAAGGTCGAAATCGATCCACGAATCGACGTCCGCCGTCAGCGCCTCCGCCATCGCGCTGCGCATCATCCCGTAATCGCAAACCTCGCCAATGCTTTCGTGATACGCAATGAAATCGGGTTCCGACATGAAAAATGCGTACGACCAGCAATGCCAATCCACTGACGCGCCTGTGCGTATTGCCGCGGCTTTAATTTCGCTCTGGGAGTAATACTTTCGCTTGCCATGCGTCTCTACAAGATCGGCGCCTACATCTTGGATAAACCGTTTTTTCTGTTCCTGCGTAAGATGAGCGAGCGCCATGGGGCGTCATTCTCCTTCGTCGATCGTGTCCTGGGCGAGGGCTTGATTTGCGCTAGTATACAAGAACGCCATCGCGTACCGTCACGGCAGCGCGGACACAGGCGGGGCGGAATTCCGCAACGCCCTCGGTTCTTGTAGAATCCCTTTCGGGCAGGCGAGCGGGCCTACAAACGATGGAGAAATCCGATGCACAGAGTGCGATTGATGTTACTGGTAGGAACAGGATTTATCTTAGGTGCATCGGCAAACCTGCCGACGCTTTGGGCGCAGGACATTCCTTACGAACGCGCGATGTGGTCCTCGGAAAATAAATTCGTCGCCGCGCTCATCAAAGGCGATACCGAGACGTTCGGCACAATGTGGCACGAGGATCTCGCCTACTGGCCCGCTGGAGAGGATCGACCCTGGAGCAAACGTTACGGCCTGAAAATGATCAACAGTTGGTCCGGCGCCGAAGATGGAACGCTAAGTACACCGATGCTCGAACCCATCGGTACAAAAATCATCGACAATCTCGCGGTCACGCACTACCGTCTCGAATACACGATTACGGACAAAGACGGAGCGCGATCAAAACGCAACCTCCGCCTTACGCACACGTGGTGTCAAACCGATGACGGATGGAAACTCCTCGGCGGGGCGAACACCGAGATTGACGATTAGTCGAACCCTCGGGTGCTTTAGGCGGTGCTGGCTACCCACGCCGTGCGGAAACGCCCCTGAACAAGAACAGCACGAACAGCACGATTGCGATGAAGAACAGGATTTTTGCGATACCGACTGCAGTAGAGGCAATCCCACCGAAGCCGAATATCCCCGCGACCAACGCGATCACTAGGAAAACTGCTGCCCAATAGAGCATTTGGATTCTCCTCGATGTGTTCGATAGCACCATTTCCAGATTGATTTCCACCGCTAACGGTGACGACCGGAAATTTGATTGTACGCTTGCCCATGAAATCGTACAATTGATCCTTGATTAACTCGGCTACACAACAGGAGTCTGCACAATGAAAAACGTTCTATTGGCAAGCGGCATTTTTGCGGCGGTCCTTTTCGGCGGCGGTTGTGAACCCGAAGACGAAACGGTCGGCGACAAGATCGAAGAAGCCGGCGACAAAATGGGCGATGCGGTCGACGATGTGAAAGACGGCGTGGAAGATGCCGTGGAAGAAATAACGGAATAACAGCGCTATCCGGCGTTCGTCGGCGAACGCCTACTTTTCATAGACGAACAACATGCCTTCGTTGTTCATGGTGAACGTGTTTTCTTCGATTGTGGCACGTGTGCGCCCTGCGCCGGCCCACGAAAGAATAAACTCGGCCCCGTCCATCGTATACGTACCGGCGAACGCGCGGCTCATCGTTTTCCCCGCGTCGTTCGCATATTCCATCGTTGATGCGAATGTGCCGCCGTCATGCAACGTAATCGTTCCAGCGACCACTTGGGGTTGACGACGCCCCAAGTGCATTGGCGCATAGGGTATCGGGTTGCCCTCAATGGAAATGAGATGGTAGATACCTGTGACGTCGGTATCTGGGTCTGTGGATTCCTCGCCGGTCGTTTTACAACCCAGCGCAATTCCGGCGAGCGCGATGACGGCGAACGTCATTCCAGCGCGTGTCGAATCCCACATTGATCGAACTCCCTTCGTTCCAAGACCATTCTAGCGAACCCTGGATGGGTTTCCCCTCGAGTACTACGCCTCCGCGGCCGCCTCCGGCAACGCGCGGTTGATCTCATCAATTCGATAGCCAAAACCGGGCGTTTCAGCTCGGGAAAGAAACACGCGACCGTTCCGGCGTTGATACAAGCCCGGATGCACAACCGCCTCCGGCGCGGACGCTTCCGGATAAAACTGCATGCTGTTCGTTTCGACGCCCATGATCGTGCCCGCGTGCGCCGCGAGTTGAACATGGGGGAGTTGTGCAAGCATAGGATTGGTGAGATCCTGAACCATGAGGGCCATGCCGTGTGCCTTTGCCCAGCACAAACTCAGTAATGCGCCGGTCTGCGTTTTGCACGTCTTCAACGCGACACCCGTCCACCCCAACTCACGGCCCAATCGAATCAACCGCCAATCGTGCGCGCTCTCGTCCATGAACAACGGTTTGCGATCCGCGACGCTGTGCACGTCGATCCTGTTTTCTTCCAAGTCGTAAGGAAACGGTTGTTCGACATACAAGATGCGCCGAAACATTTCCGGTTCCTCTACCGCAAGCCGATCCAGAATCTCGTTCACGTAGGCGGGGTCCGACACGGTGCAATTGAAATCCGCGCTCAAATGCTCCACGTTCGTTTCCAATGCAATCGTTCCCGCATGGAGCATGCGATCGAAGTCCCACGCGGAATCGTTGCCGCGCAGTTTTATTTTCAAGCAGTTCAAGCCGTCCCGTACGATCCAATCCCGCAGCAATACGGGATGTCCATCATCCGGTTCGTCGCCGGTGAGATCGCTTGGATCCAGCGGGTCAAGTCCCCCCACCAAATGCCAGGCGGGAAGCGACTTCGGCGCGTTCTTCACGAGGTAGTCCGACGGGTATTTCTCCGCAAACGATACCGAGCTGTCCGCGGGTTCTATGAACGACGCCAGATCGCGTGAGAGATGATCCGCTGAGTATAAGGCGTAGATCGGTTGGCCGAGCGATTGTCCGTACGCATCGTGTAGTGCGATATCGAACGCGGAACAACAGACCAACGCCCCCAACCACGGCATGGGCGCATCGCGGCCTGCGTTAAATTCGTCTCGTACGCGGGGCAGTTCATGTTCAAGAAATGCGTGGCCCACTTCGATCGGGTGTCCTGTCGCGTCGAACGCGGCCCACGCGTGGACCAATCGGACGCAGAAATCCTTGAGCGCGGTGTGCCGCACTTCGTACGATTCGGTGCTTGGCCAGACCCAGTGCACGCTCAACGGGGTCTCGCCCCAACCTTCCGCCGTCCGCCCCTTCGCGTCTTCCACCGTCACGTGTACGCGCGCACACGTGACGCTCGTCGTGACTTCCGAACCGAATTTCAACGGCACGCGCGTTTCAATCGGAATAAAATAGAGCGCGCAATCGCATATGGCACCACTCACAAGTAACGATCTCCAGGTAAACAGCCGTGGCTAAATGGCGAAACGTTCC
>BQJS01000307.1 GCA_021604825.1 Phycisphaerae bacterium
CGTCCTTCAGGAAGCCGAATACGATCCCTGCCTTGTCATGTACGGCGCGGGCCGTGTGGATGCCGTCTGCATCACCAACATGGACGTGTTGAATCCGGCGATGTCGGTGCCGTCGGTCGCGATATTGCCGACGTCCACGAGCAATGGCGCAGACGCCTGCATTACGTTGAATTCAATTACCGACGTCAAACAACTAAAAGATAAGAAAGTCTTCGGCCTTGCGCAGACGGTATCGGAATATTGTTTTGTTCGAAATCTTGAGCTCGCCGGCGAGAATCCGGACGACTACACGTTCAGTAACATGGACCCCGGCGCGGCAGCCATCGCCATGCAGCAGAAACAACGCGGGATGGACGCAATTGTCGTGTGGAACCCGTTCGTACTCGAAACCCTGAATCGCCGAAAAGACACGCACGTCCTCTTCGATTCCTCCACAATTCCCGGCGAAATTATCGACATGGTCGCAATGACGCAATCCGCACTGGCGAAACCGGGCGGCAAGGATTTCGCCTGTGCCGTGATCGACGCGTTTTACCAACTGAATCAACGAATGGCAGCGCCCGCAACGCGTGACGATACGCTGGTTGCGCTCGGCGAAAAGTTTTCCAATCTGAAACTCGACGCGATGAAGACCGTCGTCAAGCAGACACAGTTCTATGCAACACCTGACGCGGGGCTCGGCCTCTTCAAGGGCGCGGAACTCGCGGCGACCATGGAGAAAGTGGTCGGTTTCTGCTTGAAGGCCGGTATCGTTGATAACGCTCCCGAGATTGCATACGGTGCCACGGGCGGCGCCTTGCGCTTCGATCCTACGTACATGGAAGCCGTCGCAGCCAAGCAATAGCACTCACCGAACGGGCAACCGGGGAGCCATACACGAATGTTGGGTAAGCCTATATCGCAAGTCTGGCGCGTTGCGCTGGGCGTGGTCGGCGTGTGCATCGTGCTCGGCGGGTACACGTATCTCTCGGATAAAACGATCAAGGCAAACGAATACGATCGAAGCGTGCCTTCTTGGTCGATGATGAAAGACGGCCTCCAAAAGGCCATTGAACCCGGCCGCCGTGATGAACGCTGGCTGGTCGTCGATACGAAGGCATCCTCGCGCCGGCTCTTTATTGGCATGGGCATTAGTGTCGCGGGTTCGTTGTTGTTGGGCGTGTTAATGGGCGTGCTCGCACCGGTCGATTCGTTTCTCTACCCCATCATGGCGATGGCGTCGAAGATGGTGCCCACCGCAATGATTGCCGTGTTCTTCGTATTGCTCGGTATTGGCGAGAAAGCGTTTATTGGCATCGTCGTTTTCGGCATTCTGCCCACACTAACGCAGAGCGTCGCGCTCAGTGTGCGCGGCGTGCATACCGAACTAATTTACAAAGCGTACACACTGGGCGCATCCCATCTCGAAGTCATTTGGAATGTTGTGCTGCGCCAAATATTTCCTGCGTTTCTCGACGCGGTTCGACTCTCGGTCGGTCCCGCGCTCGTGTACTTGATTGCCGCGGAAATGTTGTTTGCCGATGAAGGGTTCGGCTACCGCATTCGGTTGGAAATGAAAAAACTCAATATGGACATCGTCTTTCCGTACATTGCGATTATGGCGATGCTATTCTTCGTGTTGGACTTCGCGCTCAATCGGTTTAACCGCTGGGCAAATCCCTGGAATACTCCAGCGGAACACTGATCGGACGCAACCCATCGTGGAAGAAAACCTCGTACTCGAAAGCCGATCCATCCACCACTGGTTTGGCCCCAAAAAAGTCCTGTTCGACATCAACCTCAAGGTCGCACGCGGACAAATTGTTTCCTTGGTCGGCCCGAGCGGATGCGGGAAATCGACGCTATTACGGGCAATTGTGGGCACCCACCTGCCGCGAAAAGGGGAAGTGGTCATCTTTTCCGGTGCGGAAGGGCACGCCGGCGATTGCGTCGTCGGCCCCGGGCGCGATCGCGGCATCGTCTACCAACACTACTCGCTATTCCCGTTTTTAACCGCACAACAAAACGTCGCTTTTGGTCTCATGCTCGATCAAACGAGTCTCGCATTCCGGCTCTTTCAATTTCCGAGATGGTGGGGCATGCGGAAACGACACCTCGAAGAAGCCGCGGCGTTTCTCGAAAAGCTGGGCCTGGGTGAATCGATCAACAAGTATCCGCACCAACTTTCCGGGGGCATGCGGCAACGGGTCGCGATTGCGCAAGCGCTGATCATGAAGCCGGAGATCACCTTGCTCGACGAACCGTTCGGCGCGCTGGACGAGGCGACCCGCGAAGAGCTGCAGCGGATGTTGTTAACGCTCTACTTGGAAAACCGGCAAGCGAAAGCGCGCGGAGAAAAACCGCCGTATACCATTTTCATCGTGACCCACGAACTTAACGAAGCGTTGTACGTCGGTGATCGCATCATCGGGTTGTCGCAATACTGGAATTGGCGCGACTCGGATCACACCGCGTTTCCAGGGGCGACGATTGTCTACGACCGGAAAGCGCCGATCTTCGAACCGGATGCACATCGGAATTACGAATTGCTTGAAGAACAACGAGATGAAATTCGGAAGGTCGTATTTAGCCCTGACTCCTTGCGACACCGCGACGAATTCCGGAAGTTCTGGGATGAGGTCAATCGCGACGGCGGTCACGGTGTCTTGTCATGAAGCCGCCGCCGTACAATTTCCTGCGCGATGCCGGCCGGATCCTCAACTCCGGCCAATCCCGGACCCTGGTGGTCACCGGCAACATCTATGACCTCTTTTGCCTGGAAACGGAGGATGAGCGCGACGAATACGTCCCGCTGGTGGAGTTTCTAACGCAAAAGTGGTCGTTGCCCGGCAAGATCGTCGTGGTCTACGAAATCAACGGCCCGATTCGTTTTGTGCGCGCAGCGGATCGCGACTATATGAAAAAAGCCTGGCTCAAATGGCGTACCGGGCTCGACGACAACGAAGTCACGATTCAACGCATGTTCTCCGATTCCAAGGCGGCAAGAGAACACGATGCGATCGGCACAGCGTTCGATGTCAATTTGATCAATGCGGTCGGCAACCCGACGCTTGCGCTCGAGCTCTTGCGGCAGATGTGCATGTGTTCGCGCATGGAGTCCGGCGGAAAACCGGTGATGAAAGAAGAGCTGATTATTCTGCTCGAAGCCGCGGACCTCGTGGTCCCCGAAGCGCCCATCACCAGTTTGTCCGACGCCGATCGGCACCGCGTAAATATTTGTCACGACTGGTTTAGCGATCCCGAATTCACCAATGCGAGCGATTCGGTGGTGTTAATCGCCGAATCACGCAGCTTGTTGCACCATCGCGTAGGCCGGCTGCCCCAAGTGCTCGAAGTGACGGTCCCGTCGCCCGACGAGGAAGCGCGCAAGCACTTCATCTCGTGGTTCAACCGTAGCCTCGACCGGGATGATCGGCTCAAATTGTGGAGTTCGCAACAAGATCTCGCCGAGTTTTCCGCGGGCTTGTCCATCCACGCACTGATGCAATTGTTGCGCGGTGCGGCGTATTACGATGAGAAGCTGACGCAAGAAGCGGTAATCGAGAAAGTCGAAGCGTACATCCAGAGCCAGTTGGGCGAAGATATTGTCGAGTTCAAAAAGCCGTCGCATCGGTTGAAGGACGTGGTTGGCTTTTCCGATCTCAAAGGGTTTCTGGAAAAAGAAGTGATTCCGCGATTCCAATCCTCCGGATCGGATGCGCTGACCGGGGCAGCGGTTGCCGGCCCTATTGGCGGCGGTAAAACGTTCATCTTCGAGGCGGTTGCCGCGGAACTGGACATGGTGGTGTTGGTGCTGAAAAGTATCCGCAGTCAATGGTTT
>BQJS01000308.1 GCA_021604825.1 Phycisphaerae bacterium
GTCCGCAGCGATCAAGGATCCGGAACTCGCCAAAGAGAAGGGGCTGCGAGCCCAGCAGGTGGTCAAGGACAACCAAGGTGCGACGCAAAAAACCCTCGACGCGGTAATGCGAATACTGCAACAGAACGAACCACCTACGAAACCATAGCAGGGACTCATCCATGGCTCGCGACTCCCAACAAAAACGAGAGAAGCAATCCCAGTCCGAAGAGCGCGAGGACTCAACCAGCGTTCGCCGGTTGACCTTTGTCGCGCTTCTGGTTGCGCTTTGCCTCATTGTTGCGCTGGTTCATTGGCCGGTGCTTTCGGCGCAAGCGTTGTCGCTCGATGATGGCGAGTTCTTGCTGGACAACCCCCTGGTTCAGAATCCGGGTTGGGAGTCGGCAAAGCGATTTCTCGGCGAAGTGTTGGAGCCTACCACGGTCGAAGGGTACTACCTGCCCCTCTCGATGATCTCGCTGATGACGGATTACGCGATGGGCGGGCGAGAAGGGGATCTGCTGGCGTTTCACCGTACGAGCCTGATTTTGCATGTACTCAACGTCGCGTTGATTGCGATTTTCTTGCGGATGCTCTTTGGCAATTCAATGGCTGCAATCCTAGCTGCCCTTGTGTTCGGCCTGCACCCGCTGACTGTCGAGCCCGTCGCATGGATCGGTGAGCGGAAGACGCTCTTGGCGATGTTTTTCGCCCTTCTAACGATGCTTTCGTATTTGCGGTTTACACACGGCCGCCGTTGGCCATGGTTGGCCGCGGCTTGCGTGGCTTACGTCCTCGCACTCATGTCCAAGCCGACGGTTGTACCGCTTCCATTTCTGCTCGTCGCATTGGACTATTGGCCGCTAAACCGTCCGATTCGAAAGTCCCTTCTCGAAAAACTACCTCTGTTTCTTCTTGCCGGATTGTTTGCCGTCGTCACCCTTGTTTCGCACAGTCGCACCGCGGGCATTCTATCATCGGTCGATCACGGGCCGCTTGAGAAACTGCTGTTGATGTGCCACCTCGCCGCGTTTTATGGTGGGAAGATCATCTTCCCGACCAATCTTTCTTCGGTGTATCCAGTGCCGGCGCCGATTTCGTTTGCCAACTCTACGATTCTCGTGGGTGTTTTCGTGACGATCCTTCTGGGGGCCGCAATCGTCGTCTCCTCGAAAAAGACACGGGCGATCGTGGGCGGTGGCATTTTCTTCGTCCTCGCCTTGGCACCGACGTTGGGGATCGTCAGATACAGTTGGATCTACGCTTCTGACAAATATGTTTATTTCCCGGCGATCGGGCTTCTCATGGTGCTCGCTTGGGGGTTGAAATCGCTATTGCAGAAGGGGAATATCGCCAAAATTATTCTGGGCCTGGTCATGCTCGGGGTCGTTGGCGCGGAGGTCGTAGGTGTGCGCGGGTATCTACCCAAATGGGACGACACCCTAACCCTGTCGGAGCACATTCTCTCGCAAGCACCGGGCACCCCACAAATACATGTCAACCTTGGCGACGCATATGAAGACGCCGGTCGCCGCGAAGACGCCATCACCCAGTACCGGGCGGCTATTCAGAATTGGCCGACCTATGCCCTGGCGCACAACAATTTGGGAAGTGTTCTTGCCATGGAAGGCGACATGGAGAATGCGATCAAGCACCTGCGGACGGCACTGAAGTTCAAACCCGATGATGCGCCGGCCCACAGCAACATTGCGATCGCTCTCCTTGATAGCGGGCATGGCGACGAAGCCCTAAAGCACTGCAAACGAGCATTGGAACTCAAACCGGGATACCCGAAGTTCTTGTTCGTCATGGGAAACATTCTGCGTGCGCGGGGTGACCTTGAAGGCGCGATAGCGAGTTATCGCGAAGCAACGAAGGCAAAGAACGACTACGTCGAGGCTTGGAGGCGGTTGGCCAATGTGCTTTTGATGAGCGGTCGGAGTGCCGAGGCCGTCGTTGCATATCAGCGATGGATAGAGCTTGATCCCGCCAATTCTGTAGCGCATCACAATCTCGCGATGGCGCTGCGGGCTCAAGGTGACCATCGTGCGGCTGTTGTGCAACTGCGCGAGGCAATCAAGCTGGACCCGCAATACGCGGATGCGTTCAACAATCTTGGGGTGTCTCTTGCCGCCCTGGGGCAAGTCGAGCCGGCGATCGATCATTTCAAGACGGCTGTTGGGATCGATCCGAAATACGGAGAGGCTTACCACAATCTTGGGCTAGTCTTACAGCGCATCGGGCGATTCGGGGAAGCGGCTCGGAATTATCGCATGGCGATGGAATTGGAATCCGGCGACAGTCAGGCTCATTTCACGCTGGGCGTCGTACTGGCACTCGACCATCGTGCCAACGAGGCGGTGGCCGAATTCAAAAAGGCGCTAGATCTCGATCCGGAGAACCCCGCTGTCCTCAACGGAATCGCTTGGATATATGCGACGAGTCCGGACTCCGCAGTTCGCAATCCGGTCGAGGCACGTACGCTAGCGACTCAAGCAGCCGAACGCACAGATTTTCGTCAACCTGAAGTGCTGGACACGCTTGCAGCGGCTTATGCGGCAAATGGTGAGTACGTTGATGCTGTGATGACGATACGCAAAGCGATCGAGTTGGTTTCGGCATCACCGAGGGGTGGAATCGGACTGGCCATGAAGAAGCGTTTGGAACTCTATGAACAGGGCAAGCCCTTTATCGAAGAACCGAATTGAGGGCAGAAAGATTAACTCAGAGGCCGACGAACACAAAAAAAGCGGGCGAGCCAAGTAAGGCTCGCCCGCTCTGTTTTCCAACAATCTGTGCGAATCGCGACTATCTGCGACGTCGCAGCACGGTCACGCCACCCAGTGCCAGCAATGCCAGCGAAGCGGGTTCAGGAAGGACCGAGCCAAAGTCACTACCAGCAGCAGCAGCGTCAACACTGACGACACCATGATCGCCACCGTTTCCGTCGTTGATGAAATCCTGACGCAAATCAACGGTATCCAATCCGCCGCCTGGAGGACTCGCGCTGGTAACGCTGGCGCTGGCCATATTGACTGGGTTCACCCACATCTCTGAGATGCCAGTGTCAAACTCGTACGAAACGATTACTTGGTGATACGTGTCAAACGCAAGGTCCGAACCCCAAATGCCGTCCGGAGCGCCTGATGTTCCAGCCAATCCGAGGGTGAAGGAATTAGCGTCGGTGCCGTCGAGAAGATGGACACGTGACCTGAAATCGAGATGGAAGGGGTAGGATTGGTCAGCATCGAATGACTCAGTTCCACCGCGAAGATCTTCCACCGAGAAGGTGAAGCTTGCATACAAGGTTTGTCCAGCAGCCAATGCAGGTACGCTTCTGCTGACGTCTTCACTGGCCGGGTTGCCTTGTCGCAGGATTGCTTCTCCACTGTCTACGATGACTGCAGTCGGGAAACCGGTCCCGCCTCTGGGGGTCCAAACCCCGCCCGACACGTCGGCGCCTGTTCCGTCATAGACGGTCAACTCGCCATCGGCATAGTCAAATCCATCGCTCCAGTGCAATGCGGCATTTGCCGTAGCAGTGGTGAACAGCGCGGCGAGAGAGGCCGCTAGAATTGATTTACGAAGTCCCATGTTTCTCCTCCTGAAAGAAAGTTTGCCGTACGAATACTCTGGTCTCGATGCGGGAACATCCCACGTCGAAATCTGCAACTACGGTTCTCTCTCTCAAAAGGAGCGTCGCCGATGACCTGCCTTGGCTGACTCCGTTCCCCTTCCTAACTCCACTACACCTACAATCGTACCAGATCGACAGACCCTCTGTCTAGGTAAAACAACCTAAGTTGGATAGGTTTCACGCGATCTTAACGCCGGACGAT
>BQJS01000309.1 GCA_021604825.1 Phycisphaerae bacterium
GGACGTACCCGCGAAGAGGCTGCCAATCATAACGCTGTCGCCGCCGGCCGCGATTGCTTTCACGATGTCGCCGGAAAACTTGATGCCGCCGTCCGCAATGACTGGAACGTCGAACTCGCCGGCGACTTGCGCTGCTTCAATGATCGCCGTCAATTGCGGCATACCCGCACCGGCAACAACCCGCGTCGTGCAGATGGCGCCGGGGCCGATTCCCACTTTGACCGCGTCGACGCCTGCTTCAATGAGATCGCGCGCGCCTTCCGCCGTCACCACGTTTCCAGCCACGAGGTCGATTTCGGGTAGCGCTTCCTTCACTTGGCGCACCATGCTCATAACCAATTCGGAATGCCCATGGGCCGTGTCTATAACGAGGACGTCGACTTGTGCATCGCGCAATGCACGGGCGCGGTCCAACTCATCGGGGCCGACACCGAGTGATGCACCGACGCGTAGACGGCCCAACTCGTCGCGGCATGCACGGGGGTAGTCGCGCGCTTTCGTGATGTCTTTGATCGTAATGAGTCCAGCCAACTTGCCGTCTTCGGTGGTTACGAGCAGTTTTTCGATGCGGTGTTCATGGAGATGACGTTTGGCTTCTTCGAGCGTGGTGCCGGGCGCGACCGTGACCAGATTGTCTTTGGTCATGATGCTGCTGATGGGCACCGAATAATCTTCGAGGAAGCGCATGTCGCGGTTGGTGAGAATGCCAACCAGCGTTCCATTTTCGTCGGTAATTGGCACGCCGGAGACGTGGAACCGGGCCATGAGGTTTTCGGCTTCCTGGACGCTCGCATTTGGACGCAGGGTGATGGGGTCCGTGATGATGCCGGCCTGGGACCGTTTGACGCGGTCGATTTCAGCGGCGTGCTCGTCGATCGTCATGTTCTTGTGGACGATGCCGATGCCGCCTTCCTGGGCCATGGCAATGGCCATACTGGCTTCGGTGACGGTGTCCATGGCCGCGCTGACAATGGGGGCGTTGAGGGTGACATTGCGGGTAAACCGCGTCCGGAGGTCGGCTTCGCGCGGCAATACATCCGATCGCGCCGGTTTTAGCAGCACGTCGTCAAATGAAAGGCCTTCTGTAATGCGCATCGTCTAATTCCCCCGACGCGCTCAACCGCCTGAGCGCCGTCACCTTTATGCATTATAGAACCGGACGAAATGACCGTCAATGACGGCATCTGTGCATTCGCCGCGGAATCTGAACGTTGGAAAGCCTCCGCAGTTCGGCTACCATGGGGCGATCACATATTGAGAGACAGTACAATGCGTCGCGGCGATTCATTCCCCGGTGCGTGCCTGATCCAAGGAAAAGGAGTCGAACACCATGGCAAACGAGAAGAAACAGGACGTATCACGGCGCGATTTCATCCGTGGGGCAGCCAAGGCGGCGGGCGTCACCGTCGGCACAGCGGCGACGATCAAGCAGGCCCAAGCCCAGGGCCATACGTACAAGTCGATTCTACCGCAAACGATTATGGGGGCCAACGAAAAGATTCGGACGGGCCATATTGGGGTGGGTGGCATGGGACGTCGAAACCTGGGCGAATTCGTCCTGGGGATGCACGAAGAATTGAACCTCGAACCCATCGCGATTTGCGATCTCGCACCGCCCCAAGCCGATCGGGCGGCGGGCATGGTTGAAAGCGTCATCGGCAAGAAGCCCACCACACACACCTATCTCGAAGAAGTTATCGCAAACAAAGACGTGGACGCTGTGGTCATCTGCACGCCGGATCATTGGCACACGATTCCGACGTTGATGGCGAGTGACGCGGGCAAGGACATCTACACGGAAAAGCCCTTGTGTACGACGATCATCGAAGGCATCACGTTGGTCGACACCATCAAAAAGAACAATACCGTCTTCCAAGCTGGAACCATGCAACGGAGCGGCGAACAGTTTCAGGAAGCCGTGGAAGTGGTCCGGAGCGGATACCTCGGCAAGATTGCGCGCGTGGAAACGTGGTCGCACGATGGCGAACCCGTTGAAGGTATCGGGTCTCCGCCGGATCAAGACGCCCCACCCTGGCTCGATTGGGAACGGTATATCGGCTGGACAACGCCGGTGCCGTTCAACAAGAACCGGTACATCTACAACTTCCGCTGGTTCCTCGATTACTCCGGCGGCAAAGTGACGGACTGGGGCGCGCACCTCATCGACATCGCGTTGTGGGCGATGGGCGAAGACAAGAAGCCAAAGACAATCGCGTCACAAGGCGGCAAATACATTCTCACAGACAATCGCACCACACCGGACACGTTGGAAGTGGTCTGGGAATACGACGATTACATCCTCAGCTTCTCGAACAAGGTCTATAGCAACACCAAACCGTATCCGCACGATCGCGATGACACGTATGGCATCGCGTTTCACGGCACCTTGGGCACGTTGCTCCTTACTCGAAACGGCTACACGATCGTGCCCATGAACCGCGGTTGCGAGGCGAAGGAACGTCCGGGCGCGCCAATGAATCAGCCACATTGGAAAAACTGGGCGCATTGCATCCGCACACGCGAAAAGACGATTTGCGATATCGAGACCATTTTCAACACGACGCTGACGTGTCACTTAGGGACCATCGCGTATCGCACGGGTCACAAACTCGAGTGGGATGCGGAGAATCTCAAGTTCACCGGACCGTCGGAGGAAATTGCGAAGGCAGCAAACGATTTCGCATATATGGAATACCAAAACGGCTTCTCGTTGAAAGCGCCCTATTACGATAAGTGGAAGGTGTAGTTTCTTTCTCCAAAAAATGTCTTTCCGAGCGAAGCCGAGGAATCTATCCAGTCTTTCGAAATCGATTGCGTGCTCTGGATAGGTTCCACGACTTCGCTCGGACGATGGTTAGAAAGGAAGCATAATGCGAACGGTCTTCGCCATAGTCGCCAGCGTGCTGTTGGTCGGCATTGCCCACGCCGAGCTTCAAAATGTACAGGTGGGCCCCGGGATTCGCATTCGAGCGAATTACTATTCGAACCAACCACCATCCGCGCAATTGACGGTCCCCAGTTTCTACGACAGTCTCCTGTCCGCAGCCGAAATCGATCTGGACCGCGAACCTCCTTCCGCAACGTTCGGCACTGTATCGATAAAAATCGGCATGGACGCAAAGAAGGCCATCGCCCGGCTGTCGGACGGTTTTACCGTACTCATGACCGAGCCGGATCGGGCGTTGTCCGCCGTTCAATATCAAATTATTGCCAATACGGGAGAGGACAAGCACCGGGGCTCGTTCCTAGTAGACGAAGGGAAAGTGGTCCGGGTGACGACAGTTCTTGGGCGGTTCAACGAATCTGACGCGGGTTCAATCATGAAGACCATCGTCGATGCGCTTGACGCGGTCGAGAACAAGAACGAGGATGCACCACGTGTCGATTGGAATACGGGCATCTTCCAGAACCAAAAAATGGGAAATCGCGATCTGACGTTTCAGTTCAAGGACATGACGATCGCTGTGGTGTACTTCGATAGTCCGGGCGCGACGCAAAACGTGCTTGTCACGCAAACCATCGGGACAAACCGATGGCGATCCTATCCCCGTGCAGGGGACTTCCGGGAATAAGTGGCGCGAGTTCCACTACGCAAATCAGTTTTGCGATCATTAGTCGGTATGCAGTGAAAAACAATTGGCGATGTGAAGCCGTTGTAGTTGGGGTCTCGTAAAGAAGGAGATCATCATGAGTGGCGTTCGTGTGTTGGTGGGTACCAAGAAGGGCGCGTTCATTCTGACGTCGGACGGCGCGCGCAAGAATTGGGATGTCCAAGGTCCGCTGTTTGCGGGGTGGGAGATGTATCACCTCAAGGGCT
>BQJS01000310.1 GCA_021604825.1 Phycisphaerae bacterium
AACCGAACATCTCCGCGGTGAACTCGGTGAGGGTACGTTGCTGACCGCCGAATCCTACAAACGGTTGCATACGCCGGAACGAAATAAGTACGCCTACGGTTGGATTCGCTTTTCCCGAAGCATATCCATTCCGTACACCTACTACTGGCACAACGGCTCCAACACCATGTGGTACGCGCTGCTCGTCTTCATCCCCGACAAGGACATGGTCGTCGCCGTCACCTCGAATGACGGTGACATAGGCGACGCGGAAGCCGCCGCGTGGGAAATCGTGAGCGCCTGCGCAAAGCAGACCCATCTCCATACGAAGCGCGCAGTTCCCATCGACGAACCCGATCGCTTTCGATCAAATATCGACGCGTTCTTGAATGCCGCTCGGAAGCACGTTGGCTTTAGTGGAGCGGTTCTCGTGGCGCGCAGTGGGATCCCGGTGTACGAAGGCGCCTTTGGCTTCTCGCATTTGGACTCCAAGGAACCCAACACCCTCGATACGCCCTTTCGGATTGCGTCCCTGTCCAAACAGTTCACCGCTGCCGCAATCCTTCGTTTGGAAGCCGAAGGAAGACTGCGTATCGACGATCCGGTGAATCAGTACGTGTCTGAGTTCGCCGACGAACCGTATCGTGACATCACCATTCACCACCTGCTCACACACACGTCAGGCCTGCCGCGAACTGCAAAGGGTTTGAAGGGCGAAACCCGTTGGAATTCCATGTCCAAATCGGCGACGCCCGTGGACGACTACGTTCGTTTGGCGGCCGAAATGCCACTCGAATTCGCACCCGGTACCGATTACCTGTACTCAAATTTCGGCTACCGCATTCTCTCCGCGCTGATCGCCCGCGTTACCGGCCGCGACTACGCCGACTTCATGGAAGAGGAAATCTTCAAACCGCTCGGCATGAATGATACCGGCGTGGCGCGGATCACCCGCCCGTCGTCCGAGGACCGCATCGCTCAAGGGCTTCGGCACATGGTACTCCCTTTTGGCAATGAGCCCCGCTATTTCAATGGCGAATTCAGTCGAAACTACGGAGCCGGTTACGGCAGCGGCGGAATTTACACCAGCGCAAACGACCTCCTCCGTTGGGATCGCGTCTTGGCAGCCGACGAATTCCTCTCCAAGAGCCAGAAGGAAACGCTCTTCCAACCGATTCTTGGCAACTATGCATGCGGATGGATCGTGAAAGAGTCCGGACTCGATGGTCGCCTGTACCAGATGCACAGTGGCGGCAATGAAGGTTTCTTCAGTCAAATGATGCGCGTTCCTGAAGACGACCTCGTCATCGTCGCGGTGGGCAACGTCGACGCCACAGAGGCGTTCGACGAAATGCTCGAACAGCTCTTCCGGCTATGTCGTTCGCTGCCGTATCAGGTTCCGTGACACCGGCCAAACGCCTTGCAAACGATTCCCATCGAAAGCCTCCCCCTGGCTAATCGGGGGCAATAGCGAAGCACCATCAACGCATCCAAAGCCCGCTTTCGCCATTCTTACTAGGTCCACCGGCCGCCATTGGTTACAATCAATCCATGTCGTCATCCATCTCCCAAACCGACCACGAATTCCAAGCCCGAATGCTCATGCGTATTTCTCGCACATTCGCGTTGACCATCCCTCAGCTTCCGGAACCGCTTGCGACGATTGTCGGGAATGCCTACCTCTGGTGCCGTATCGCCGATACAATTGAAGACTGCCCCGAAATTTCGCTCGAAGAGAAACCCGATCATATCGCCGCACTCATCGCGGTCATCCGCGGGGACTGCGCGCCCAACGATTTCGCGGAAGACTTGCTGCCGCGCCTCCATGACGATGCCTGGGCCGGCGAACGTGAACTGATCGCCGATACCGCAATTGTTGTGCGCATTTTGAATTCGTTCGGCGAACGAGAGCGTGCTGCCGTGCAACGGTGCGTCCAGATCATGACCAAGGGGATGGAGCACTTCCAGGAAGGCCAATTCGCACACGGCCTCCGCGATCAAGCGCACCTCGACGCATACTGCTACTACGTCGCCGGCGTCGTCGGCGAAATGCTCACCGAGATCTTCTGCGCCCATTCTCCCGAAATAGAACGGAATCGCACAGAACTCCAGCGTCTCGGCATCTCCTTCGGCCAAGGGCTGCAGATGACCAACATTCTTAAAGACATCTGGGACGACCACGATCGCGGCGTCTGTTGGTTGCCTAAAACGGCCTTCGCGGAACACGGTTTCGACCTGCAACACCTCACCCCCGGTCAACCGTCGAAAGCGTTCGAAGACGCCCTCGCCGAACAAATCGGCATCGCGCTTGGCCACCTGCGCAACGCGCTTCGGTATACCGAACACATCCCAAGCTCCGAACGCGGTATTCGTCTGTTCTGTCTCTGGGCACTCGGAATGGCTGTACTTACCCTGCGGAAGATCGATAGGAACCGCGGCTTCCAATCCAGCGGCGACGTAAAGATCTCCCGCAACGCCGTCCGGGCAACCGTTCTGCTCACTCGAATGGCGGGTTCCAACACTGTATTGATGCGGGGCCTGTTTAGCCTGGCAGCGTGGGGATTGCCGCGCACCGAAATTTCACCGCCGAGCGCGGACGCACCGTCACTCATCGATTGATTTCACGTCGCGGGACGACTTGACGTCCGCACCAATCACTTGTTAAGCTACCTAATCATCGGTTGGTGTGTGCTGATAATAAGGTAGAGCTCGTGAGAAATGCGTGTGAGCAATGGGCGCAATATCCGCTGCAACTGCTGGCTATTGCCCTGGTTACGGCGGTTTTGATCGGAAACGCCCGAGCGAATGATCGGGTTCTGGAGTCCGATTCGCGTTCTCCCCTAATGCGCCGCGAACTGGCTGCGAATGCGTTGTTCGATGCCCTCGTGAGGCCGGGAAACGACATCGTGACGCTGAGCGAAGTGTTCGACGGTTTAGGGCTTACGCCCCCGTGGCCGCGTATGTACCGTATGATTGCGCGCATGGATCCGGACAACGACGGGGAAATTTCGCGCACGGAAATGATTGACGGAATGCATCTAATCGTCGGATACCAACTTGATCGGAACATGGGTCTCGACGGCGATCTTGATGAGAAATTGTCGCTGCGTGAATTTGCGTTGGGCTACACGGAGAATGCGACGCCAAGAGACGATGCGGAGTACACCGCGGCACAGATTGAATCGTTCAAGCAGAACGACCTCAATCAAGACGGCCTCGTCTCGCGCGATGAACTCGACGTTGAGGTCACCCGCTACTACCTCCGGCTTTTCCGTGCATGGCGCCTTTCCGGCGTGCTTGCGGAGCAAGGGATCGCGACGGAAGGGTATGTCTCAGAAGCGGTGTTTGCGCTACTGTGGGGCACGGACCTAGGTGCAAAAGTGCCCGAGGAAATTGCGGAAAGGTACAAGCAGTGGGCCGGAGACGATCCGGAACCGCCGCTACGTTATCTCGGCGGGTATTTGAGTCAACTGCCGCTAGAAGAATTTGAAACCATCGAACGCACCCTAGACACAGTTATTCAGAAACGGAATAAGGGTTCATGACGATCATTCGAATTGCAATATTAGCACTCGTGCTCGGTGCGCTGCCTTCAATCGCAGCATCCGCGGCCAATGCCCTTGACTGGCACGAGTACTACGAACACGCGCTTGAAGAAGCTCAGCGGACAGGCAAACCCATTTTTATGGCCTTCCGCTGCGCACCTTGAATTAACTGCCGCGTATTCGACGCACAGGTTGTGCAGTCGCCACTTGATTCCCCCCGGGGGGAGCTACTCCAGCAGTATGTCTGCGC
>BQJS01000311.1 GCA_021604825.1 Phycisphaerae bacterium
GCCGCTATGGAAGAAGCGGCAAGGGCATAGACGGTGTACGGATCCATTCGGCGGCGTTCTTTGTTGGAAACGGATTCGAGATCGGGCATTTCCGCCAAACCGGCGATTTGCGTGGTAAGTTCGGACGCGTCGAAGCGTTCCAGGCGGTGAATGCCGGTACGGCCCGCGCAGAGATTTTCCCAGAAGGTGTGAACGCCATTGCCGACCGGCGATATTACCCCTATGCCTGTGATGACCACACGCGTTTGCATGCCATGCCCGTTTGTTTTGGTCCTTGGTATACACCCCAAGGATGCTTCAAGTGACGTGAATTAAGAAACGCCCAGTCCATCGGCAAACTGCGACGGACTGGGCATCCGTACCATTTTTATTGAAAGCGCCGCAACGGCGCTGTGCGATTCGGTTAGATCTTGCCTTCGATGTATTTTACGGCGTCGCCGACGGTTTGGATTTCATTTGCTTCATCGTCGATGTCGATTTGGTATTCTTCTTCGAGCGCCATCAACAATTCGGTCAAGTCCAGTGAATCGGCGCCAAGATCTTCGATGAAACGCGCTTCATCTTTGACTTCTTCTGGCTTTCGATCCAATCGCTCGGCCACGATGCGGTGTACCGCCTCTACGACGTTTGCTTCTGCCATTCCCCTCACCTCCTTCCAATGTTCTAAGTTGTGGCTTGGGCGCAGCTTATCGCGCCAATCCACCTGCGAAGTATAGCAAGATACGCGCACATGTTCTAGGCGCACGTGGAGCCCAGGGCCGCTTCGTTTGCATCCCAATTCTGCGGGCTGGGTTGCATGGTTGACCGTCGAGTCAGCGAACTCGAATTGCAGATTGTTTGGAAACCCGCGATAGATATACACTCTGCGCTATGGGAAAAAATACTGTCCATTTCAAATGCCACAGTTGCGGCCATTGCTGCACCGAAGTGGTCTGTCTGCCAACGCCGGATGACGTTCGGCGAATCATCGCCAACACCGGTGAAAAACCGTCGAAATTCTTGGAATTTTTGACACCCGACGAGTTAGAGGGCGTCGACGACGATGATCCGACGTGGCTCGAATGTAAGGGCGAGAAATACATGATGGCCCTTCGCCGGGAAGAGTGGCGAAAAAAGAAAGCGCCACTGCGTCGTGGACGGGATTTGCATTGCCATTTTCTTAGCGAAAAGACTGGGTATTGTAAGATTTACGAAGCACGCCCCATTCTTTGCCGGCTATATCCGTTCAAACTCGAGGAATCAAAACGAGGCAAATTCCGGGGTTTCAGCTTGCACGACGATGTCGAATGTCCCAAGCACGATGATGGCGTTGTGAATACGAAGCCGCTCCATAAACTGTACTTGGCGGACGAAGAAGCGCAAGCGGAATACGATGAGTTGGTCGAAGCCTTTAATGAAGACCGTTCAAAAAAGAAGCGTCCCGAGGATTTTGTGCGCACATTCCTGTAACGCAGTATGCGCATTATTCGTAAGTGGCTATATTCCAACGTGTTAGGCACATTGATCCCGCGATTATTCGTTGACACCTACAGGGACCGCTGATATACTCGGCCCACTAAATCGGGGTTTCTCCAACATGCTCGGGGACTCTCACTAAGCAATTCGGGGTGAACACTACATAGCGCTTAGATCGAGGATGGCCCGCCGTCCGCCAAACGGCCGCCAACTGCACTTAGGATCCACCATCCTTATATGAAGAGTTGGACTGTAATGCTTATTCCCCAAGGTCAGGGGAACACACGTACACTCAATCTTTCGACATTCCATTTGTGGACCGGTATTGCATGTGTTGCAGTCGCCGCGTTTGCAACAACGTATTTCTACCAACGCGCGGAAACGTTGCAACTTCGTTTGCAGGCGGCCCAAGCGCAAGCGGTGGCGGTTGACATGCCGCGCGTCGCGGAGCCGGCCTCGGTGATCGCCGAACCGGCCTCGGCGATGTCTGACGAACAAGCCCAGTATGAAGCTACCTTGGAAGTCCTGCTGACAGAGCTCGACGAAGTCCTGCAACTGGAAGACCAGGTACGAGGCGAACTGAAAATCGAGCCCCGTGAGAAATCGCCGACCGGATTCGTCAGCCAAGCGCTGAGTAGTGATAACGGCCGAGGCGGTCCTCCGGCATCGGGTCCGGGGCTGGAAGAAGTCCAAGAACGTTCGACCCGGCCGTATAGCCTCATCGAAGGCGTAGCCCGGCCGTCTGCCGATATGATCATGGCGGAGCTTACGCATCGCCGATCCAGCATTACCGACCTGTTGGAGCAGATTTTGGCGCTCGAAAAGGCGCAAGAGGCTCAGGCCAAAGCGGACGCCCTGGCGGCAATGGCGCCTTCCCGCTGGCCGACCAAACATTCCCGCGCACGTGTATCATCACGGTATGGCAACCGCCGCGACCCGTTTACCCGCCGTTTACGGCATCATGACGGAATCGACTTCTCAGCGCCCTACGGGACGGACGTCCTGGCGACGGGTGGGGGAAAAGTGGTAAAGGCGGGCTGGAACCAGTATCTTGGGAACATGGTCGAGATTCAACACCAGAATGGGTTGAGCACGTTGTACGGCCATATGAGCAAGCTCACCGTGAGCAGTGGGCAAACCGTAGTACCCGGCCAGACCATCGGCAAAGTTGGCAGTACCGGACGTAGTACGGGCGCCCACATCCATTATGAAATCCGGAAAAATGGAAGGCATATTAATCCTTCCAAATACGTGAAGAAGTAAACTCATGCTCGATTCAGGAAGAAAACAACGTCCGGCGACCGATTCCAAAGTGGTGACCGTCGTCGGTCAAGGCACCCACGTTACGGGTGAGATTCGTTCGAAGGGCACGGTCCGAATCGAAGGACTGGTGTCGGGGCATATGGAGTGCGATGACACCATCGTGATTCAAGAGACCGGCAAAGTCGAAGCGGATTTAGAAGCGTCGCAGATCGTCATTAGTGGCGAAGTGCGCGGCAATGTATTCGCACACGATCGGCTTGAAATTACGTCGAGCGGTAAATTGCTGGGCGACATCACGGCGCCGCGCGTCAGCATCGCGGAAGGTGTGCTCTTCGAAGGCAAGTGCACAATGAAACCACCAAGTGAAACGAGAACCCGCAAGCCGCAACCGAATGCTGCTGGCGCCGAAAACACCACGACGTCGATCCCCGTAGCGAAGCCAGTGGAAACTGCTTCGAAGCAAGGCACCATCTAACGGTTCCTTCAGTGCGAGTGCCGGGGAAGTGAACGGTGCCCCGGATACGGCTGCTCGAATTTCCTTGAAGTGGCTCGGCGTAATTGGCTGCGCCGGGTATGCCACTCACGCCGGGTATCACATTCTCAACGGCACCCCGCAAGACACCATATGGATCTGCCATATCGCCGCGCTCTTGGCGGGCTTGGCGCTCCTATTCCGGTCCCCAAAATTGAACGCGGCGGGACTGCTCTGTCTCACCATTGGATTGCCCATGTGGGTGTTGTATTTGTTCAGCGGTGAACCGTTCATTTGGACGTCTCCGCTGACACATGTTCTGGGATTGGTGATCGCGACGACGGGCGCGAAAGCGTTTGGCGGAATTCCGCGCCATTCGTGGATGTGGGCGACCTTGTTTGTCGCAGTCATGATGGTTGCCGCGCGCCTGTTTACGCCCGCTGAGGCGAACGTCAATTTAGCGTTCGGCCCGATGGCGGGGTTGAGCCTTTGGCAGGTGAGCGGTGCAGCACATTGGGCGCTACAGTTGGCGTCGTGGGCGGTCGCTCTCGCCGTCCTCGAACAGGTGTGGCGCAAAATATTGG
>BQJS01000312.1 GCA_021604825.1 Phycisphaerae bacterium
GTTCGGTCCGGAATCGACGGATATGCATACCGCTGCGCTGGTCAAGACGAATACGTTCGAGGCAATACGGTTGTTTGCCAAGGCGGGAAGTACGGTACCGCCGCACAAAGTCGATGGCCCAGTGACGGTGCAGTGTCTTCGAGGAGAAGCGATATTCTTCGTGGGGACGGAACCGCGCGCGTTGAACCCCGGCGCTTGGCTCCACATCGAGGGCGGCAAGGCCCATTCCATTGAAGCGAAGACGGACTGTGTATTGCTGGTTACCATCGTCTTTGTCGCCCATGGGCCGGAATAGTTGATCGGTGGGACGCTTTAGCGCAGGAACACGCCGGCCCCTTCTGCGTGAACGAGCTTGATCGTCTATCGAGGAATATTGTGATTTACATCAAGAGAGTCTATGAACCTCCAGAGAACACGGATGGCGTCCGCTTGCTCGTCGAGCGTTTATGGCCGCGGGGCGTAAAGAAGGACGATCTAAAGCTCGATGGATGGATCAAGGACGCTGCACCGAGTACCGAATTGCGGAAATGGTTCAGTCATGATCCGTCCAAGTGGAACGTCTTTCAGCAACGTTACCGCGCGGAACTCGATGAGAATCTCGATGCGTGGCATTCGATCGTTGAAACGGCGAAAAAAACGGACGTGACGTTGTTATTTAGCTCTCGCGATACCGAACACAATAATGTAGTTGTTTTGAAGAAGTACCTGGAGGAACGACTCTCAATCGGTGGAATTGAGTAATGCGTGGCAATCAATTCACTCGGAATTGACATTCCAAATCTGCGGTTACGGGGATGGGCGTCAATTGAAACCAGAATGCACCCGGTCACGACGTTATTGAGCAGGCCGCGTAGCTCCAGTACAATCAGTTTGGTCCAGGCTGTTTTCTCCTTTGAGTACCTCAAAGAAGTTCCTTGGCCCAATTCCCGCACCCGGTGTCAAATCACGTAGCAACCAGATCATATGGTCGTGCAATCGATAAGTAGAATTCATCGTTCCATTGCTACCAAGACGCCGGTTGGGGGCTGGCTTTCGCTCATCCTGATTGCGGCGGCACTGCCCAGACTCGCACTGCTTCGTAACGCATCGGTTTTTCACGATGAAGCGTGGTCTATTCTTTGCGCTCGCCTGCCCATTGGAGAGATGGTCAGTCTGCTCCGGGCCGACGCCGGCGAGCCACTCTACTTCATACTTCTAAAACTATGGATTTTCCTATTCGGTCCTGGCGAAATCGCCAGCGCTTCGCTATCCCTGGTACTTTCGCTCCTAAACATTGGGCTCGTCTTCATCTTCGCCCGCAGCGTATTCAGCGATCGCGTCGCGCTACTTGCAGCACTGTTCTTTGGATTCAATTGGCTTGAGTTCCATTTTTCTACACACGTTCGGTTTTATCCGCTCCTAACCACCGTAAGCATCTTGTCCTATTATTCGTTTGTCATGGCGTTGAACAAGAAACGGTCGATCGTGTGGTTCGCGCTGATATCGCTCTGCGGCTTTCACACGCATTCGTACTACTGGTTCATATGCTTTTCCCAATTCCTCGTTTTACTCACGTTCGCGAAAGCGGACATTCCGCGCTTCATCCTCGCCGGCATCCCGGTGGCAATCGCGTACGCCCCCTGGTTCTTCCTCGTTTTTTTGCATCAAATGACCGGGTATGTGAGCACCTACATGAAAACCAATCTCGAACACGTGAATGGTCTTACGGGTGCGGTTCTAATGCTCGGCGCATCGTTCCCGTCAAAGCACTCGATCCCGGAATGGACAGGCCCGATCGCGCTCTGCGGCGCCGGTGTTTTTCTTGCCGACGCGATTCGGCGACGCTGGAATAACATCGAACTGTCCGCGGAGCGGCGGACCGTCGCAATGTTCATGTTGTTTTACGTTGGCGCAGTCGGAACCCCCATTCTCATCTCAATCACGAAGCCTATCTACTGGATGAATCATTACGATGTCGCGCTCATCCCGATCAGCGCAGTGCTCCTGGCCTATCTCGTATCCAAGCTCGACTTTAGTCGGATGGCACGGGTTGCAGGAGCCGTCTTGTGCGTTGTCATCCCCGCCCTTTCCATGCCGTATCTCCGATGGGAGCTCATCACGAAAATGGATGGCGACCGGGAAGGCGTACGCCAGCTCGCCACGGATCTGTCGGCTGATGACATCATCATCACGACAGGATTGAGCTATGTCCAAACGAACTATTACCTGGAGTTGTATGAGCTCAATTTCAAAGCACTCATACTCTATCCACCGGACCTGACGCCCGCGCGCCCGCAGTATCTCGGCTCCCGCTATAAACGGGATCCTGCGGCACGGGACGAGTTGCCCGGGTATGTAGCAGGCCTCGCCGAAGATTTGGAATCGAGTGCGTTCCGCAGAATCTACGTTTTCTACAAAGAGGACCCTGTGATGGAGCCCTTGAAGAAGGAATTCGATTCGCATTTTGCCGTCTTGGGGCAAATCGATGTTCTGCAACACCCGTGGGGGCCGTTCCACGATCGAATTTTGATTTACGGCAGAGCACCCGGATAACGCCCGTCCGAGCGCACTTTGAGCCACCGATCCTGACGGGAAACTATTGACAATATACCCGTAACCCACTACGCTAACTCCTTTTGGTGCTGTAATTACGGTGTTTTTTGCCCTGGGGAGAAATGTCCTGCTCACACGTGCGATCCGGATTTGCCTACTTACGGCAATCACCACGGCCCTCGCAGTCCCGGCCTCGGCACAATCGCCGCAATCATCGAGCAACGAGCACTTTCCGAGTCCCACCAATCCACCCGGCTTCCCTTTGGCCGGCAGTCTCACGCTGGACCCCGAACCCAAGAGCGGCTCCAAGGCGATTGGGGCGTTCCTCGGTGCATTTAAGCCGACCATCGACGGCTTCCCCACCGCGCTGGCCTCGGCAACCGGATCACCGACGTCCGATCTCGGCATGACGTCGTTCGATCCGAACGCGCTTCATCTTGTCACGCCCGGCGTTTCCGGTCCGACGCTTTTCACCCGCCAAATCGCATCGACCACAACCAATGCCGCGTCGGGGATCGCGATTGATTTCAACACCGGCGGGGCGGGCCAACCGACGGTGTTCATTTCGGATGCCGCCAACGCGGAAATCGATGTCTATGACGGTTCCGGGACGTATCTCTATAGCTTCCCACTTGCTGGAGGTTTCTTCGCAGAGGGTTGCACGTTCAATCCGATTACGGGCCACATCTACGTCGTCGACATTGGGACTCCCGATGTCATACGACGGTACACTCCCTCGGGCACACTGGTGCAAACCTATCCCCTCTCCGGCGCTCCCGTACATTCGACTGACGGATTGGCGTTCGACAACAAGCGCAACGTGTTTTGGGTATTCAACCGCGTGGCCGATATTGTTCAATGTTACGACACGAGCTTCAATCTCGAAACGAGTTTTTCTCCGAACGTCGTTGGCTTAACGGGTGCTCGCGGTGAGGGCATCGGTGCCATTGGCGATGTCTTGTATATTGCGTCTTGGACGACGGGCAATATCCTGGGCTTCGATATTTCCACGGCCACTCAGCCCACGTGCTCCAGTTTCAGGGCCTTCGTACAAGCGGAATGGCCCCTACTCCAGGCCGATTTGGATCTACCCGGGATTCACACGCCCGCAACGCCCGGCCGTCGAATTCCCGAGCGGTACGCGTTGGGCATGATTGAAGCCATCTTCTGTCTCGACGGCCATCAGGATTTTGACCGTGCCGTCCAAGCCTACGAAATCAATCTGGCAGCGCTACGATTGG
>BQJS01000313.1 GCA_021604825.1 Phycisphaerae bacterium
AGCGGTTGATCGGTATCGTTGTAGACGACATGGCCCAACTGGAATTCGCCGGAGGCTGAGTCGTTGGCGGTGGATTTGATGTGACAACTGCCCGAACCGTCGTCGGAAGAATCCGCATCCGCGACGCCCTTGCCCGTCGATTCGCGGGCGCTCTCCGCGATGATGAAAGGTTTGTCGGATGGGAAAGTGACGCGTTCGCCAGGACTGAGTCCGCCCGAAATAACAGCGCGATTCTCCTGAGGCACCGCCACCGACTCGCCAAACCCGCCGCCACCACAACCCGTTAACATCGCGAGCAAGACGGTCAATGCAAACCCGCCAAAACGTCGGTTGCCTCGTAAAGTATTTTTTGTGTCCATCGTGCCCGTCTCCGCGCGGTGTCGTTTGAAACTACGGGTACATCGCGCCCATCATACGTGGGTAAGGAATCGTTTCTCGAATGTGGCGTAATCCGCAAAGCCACGACACGGTTCGCTCCAATCCCAAACCGAATCCGCCGTGCGGCACGCTGCCGTAGCGCCGCAGATCGAGGTACCACTCGTAGTCGGCTTGGGGAAGTCCTTCTTCTTTGATGCGCTCGATCAACCGGTCGTAATCTTCTTCGCGCGCCGATCCGCCAATCACCTCGCCGAATCCTTCGGTGGCGAGCATGTCGAAATTTTCGACCAGATCCGGGTTGTCGCGATCGCGCCGCATGTAGAACGCTTTGACGCTGGCTGGGTAGTGCGTGACGAACACCGGTTTGTCGTGCAGACGCGAGATGATCGTTTCGTCGGACCCGCCCAGGTCGCTACCGACTTTGAAATTCGCAGCCAACTCCATGTGGTGCGGGATGTTGCCGACTTGTTCTTTCAATTCGGAAATCTCTTCGCGAGCGGCGACGATTTCCTGAGCGGCTTTGTCTTTTTGCCACTGTTTTCTGGCGGTTTCGGCTTGGCCTTCGAGTTCGGCGATGTGCTTATCCAACTCGACCAACCGTGCGTTCTTTTCTTCAAGGTCGCGTTCGAGCAACTCTTTGGCTTTTGGGCCCCGCAGAAGCTCAGCCGCTTCGTGATAACGAAGGCGATAAAACGGTTTCTTGATCTTTTCCAATTCGGTGATGTCGCGTCCGAGTTCGATCAGATCTTCGCGGTGATCGTTGAGCATGCGCTCCACAATGCTGCACACGAAATCTTCGGCGACGTCGATTACTTCATCGAGCGACGCGTAGGCGATTTCGGGCTCAACCATCCAGAACTCGGTCAGGTGGCGGCGGGTCTTGGACTTTTCAGCGCGGAACGTCGGGCCAAAGCAGTAGACCTTGCCGTGCGACATGCAAGCCGCTTCGAGATAAAGCTGCCCGGTCTGCGCGAGGTAGACGGGATCGCCAAAGTAATCGACCTCGAAAAGCGTTTGTGCCCCTTCGCCGGCTGACGGTGCAAAAATCGGCGTGTCGATGCACGTGAATCCGTTGGTGTTGAAAAACGAACGGATCGCATCGATCAAGGTATGTCGCAAGCGCATGATCAAGAACTGGCGCTGCGATCGAAACCAAAGATGGCGATGTTTGAACAAGAATTCAACGCCGTGCGGTTTGGGAGTGATCGGGTAATCGGTCGAAGCGTGGACGATGTCGAGACCCGTCACTCGCAGTTCATAACCGCCCACCGAGCGCTCATCAGCGTTGACCGTTCCACGCACGACGACCGACGCCTCTTGCGACAGTCGTTTGGCGTCGTCGAAGTAGTCAGCAGACGCGTCGCCTTTTTCAATGACGCATTGGCATAGTCCCGTACCGTCGCGGACGACCAGAAAAACGAGCTTCCCGCTCGGTCGATTCTTATAGACCCAGCCCGCAAGGGTGACTTCTTCGCCGTCGTGGTGTTTGAGATTGGATATGGTTGTTGAGGCTTTCATATAGCACTTATAAGCCTACAACCGAAGGTCTGCAACCCGTCTGGTACCCTGTCGTGCGTTCGCTGATGATTGATGACGTGCCACTGCTCTGTGAGCAGTGTTGCTCCTTGGGCGATACGTTAAATCGCACTGCTCACAGAGCAGTGGCACGGGTTTCTCGCCCCGGTCATCAAATCAGTCGTGACGCAGCATTAGGATGCGTTGCTGTCGGGCATTCTCAAGGTGGTCCTGCGAAGCGCCAGCTTGCTGTAGATTTCAGCCGTCTGATCAGCCATCGCCGACATGGTGTGGCGGTCTTTCATGTGGCGGATGGCGTTGGTCGCGATCTGCCGGGCGAAGTCGCGATCGATCAGCAAGCGTTCGATGGCCCCCGCGAGATCTGGAGCAGTCGCCGCCCGCGCAACGACCGCCGTATCGTCCGCGAGGTAAGCGTCCGATGCACCGCCTTCAACAGCGATCACTGCCATCCCTTGGGCCATCGCCTGCAAGCTGCGAGCTGAAATCGACTTCTCGGCTGAGGGTGTGACGAAAATATCTGCACCGACCATCGCTTGCAGAATGTCGCCTTCCGGCTGGGCGAATATGACGGTGGAATTGAGATTGAGTTTGGCGGCGACTCGGCGAAGTTGATCCTCTTCGGGCCCGTCTCCCAAAAGGAATGCGAGCATTTCGTGGTTCTTGCCTTTGACCAAAGCGATGGCGCGAATCAACTGGTCGACGCCCGAATCCGGAGTGAACGATGCCGTCGCGAGCAATGTTGGCACCCGACCATCCACGCGGTAACAAGTGGGTTCCTTGGCGCAGACCACCCCGGGACGCACCAGCGAGACATCGACTTCGGGCAATCGACACTGCGACAAGCAAGCTTCGCGCAACGGCTCGCTGGTGCAGATCACGTGTTTCACGCCGGTGAATTGCGACTCAGCCAATGCGAACACATCTTCAAACGCCGTGACCTGGTAAATGATCTCCACGTCGAAAGCGTCAGCCAACGCCTCGGAGATGGCATACGAGCCAGCTGACATCGCGTGGATGATCGTTGGTGGTTTTGACGAAAGGAGTGCGATGACTTCCTTGGTGCGCTGCTTGCGAAAGGGCCAACGGATTTCATCATGGATGACGGCTTGCACCGGTCCGAGATTCAGTGCGGTGGCTTCCTTGGTCGGTGTGACAATTCGGATGCCCGCGATCAAATCGCTCAGTCCGACGCACAGATGCCGCAGGACGGCTCGGTACCTGGAATAGACGGATGAGTCGATGCAAATGGCGACGTGAATGGGGCGTTCGTTGGAGTCCGAATCCATACCCGCCAGTATCGTAGCGATGGGCTTGGGATTCCAGTCTGTTCAGGGGGCGAAGGAGAAATCGATCCGGGGCGTCACGTTGCCAAGTCTCAATTGGATGCCTATCCTGCCAATTCCCAGAAATTCCGCTCGAATCGGGTCAGTATGGAAACGAATCATTGAACGTCATCAACGGATTGGACAGCGCAAACCTAAGCGAGTCGCGGTGCATCCTCACCATCGGAAATTTCGATGGCGTGCATCGCGGACATCAACTGATACTGTCCACCGGACGCCAGAAAGCTGACGAGCACGGCGTTCCGTTGGTGGTGCTGACGTTTGAACCGCATCCGCTTGCGATCCTCAACCCAGCCAACCCGCCTCGTCGCATTGCATCCGTCCAAGGCAAGGTGGCGCAATTGCTGAATTGTCGAGTGGATCACATCGTGATCGCCGAAAGTCGCCCGGAACTGCTTCAAATCGAAGCCGAGGCGTTCATCGAATCGGTCATCGTCGCACGGTTTCGACCGGTGGCCATCGTCGAGGGATTCAACTTTGGCTTCGGCAAGGGGCGTAAGGGCA
>BQJS01000314.1 GCA_021604825.1 Phycisphaerae bacterium
CAAGCGGTGCTGCCGCGACTCAAGAGCGACCTTCTCGAATTGCTGCACGCCTGTGCATGTGGGCGATTAGAGGACGCGACGATCGAATGGGACAACCGAACCGCCGTGTGCGTCGTCATGGCCTCGGGCGGTTATCCCGGCAAGTACTCGATCGGAAAACCCATCGACGGATTGATCTCTGATTTTGGTGACGATGTCCAGGTGTACCACGCCGGAACGCAATCCCATCCACCCATCACGCGCACAGCCGGCGGTCGGGTACTCGGCGTTACTGCGATAGGTGAAGACGCCTCGGCAGCCCGCACAAAGGCGTATGACGCGTTGAGCAGAATTCAATTCGAAGGCGCAACCTATCGCTCGGATATCGCCGCCAACATGTGACCCGATCAGCTTCGGTTCACGTCGCAAGCCCGCAACACATCATCCGCCGAACCAATGCCCAAGTCCTCGCGCAACTTGGCGAGTTTCAAAATCTCGTCCGGCGACAGTTTCTTCGGCCCACCCAATTGATGCGCAGCCAGCAGCACCTCAGCCGTGTGCTCCAGTTTTTCCAGTTTGTGATACGCCGACGTGAGCGACTCACCGACTGTCACACTACCATGCCGCTGAAGCATGATTGCGTCATGCTCGGCGATCAACTCGCGCGCAACGACAGCCCCTTCGTCGGTCGCAGGCGTGCCGTATTCGGTGGTCGGGATTCGCCCCAGCGTGGCGACCACTTCCGGAACGATGCACGGATCTAGCGAGACACCGGCGAACGTAAACGCATTGGCAATGGGAGGGTGGGCGTGGATGACCGCACGAACGTCTTTGCGTTCTTCGTACACCATCAAGTGAAGTCGGAATTCGGATGATCGTTTGAGTTCGCCGGAAAGAACACGCCCCGTATGGTCGATCATGACGATGTCTTGAGGCCGCAATGCACCGAGGGCAATACCGCTGGGCGTGATGAGGATGCGACCGGTCGGCTGATGCCCGCCGCCAATTCGCACGCTGATATTGCCATCGCTCGCCGCCACCAACCGACGTTCATCGATGCGTTTCGCGATGGACACCATCTCACGTCGTAATTGCCATTCCATCAGATCAGGTGCCGTCCCGCGAATGTTTCAAAATGCCGTAGATAGAGTGTTTTCTTTGACCTGCGGTTACGCGCCGATATGCACTTCATCGATGATGCCGACCACGACAGACCGCACCGGACCATTGCTGTCCTTGAGGATTTGCCTGGCACCGTTGCCCTCATCGACAATGAGAACCGAGTCTCCAATGCCGGCTTCGACGGTCGCCACCGCGATGATGTAGTCGTCGGTTGATTTGCCGAGTTCATCGGTCTTTTCGACGATCAACATGCGCTTTCCATCGTAGAATGGATGGTTGATCGTTGAAACGATTTCGCCTGTCACCACGCCGGTAATCACTTTGGCGACTCCTGATGCACATCGTCAACGATACCAATGATCGCGTGATCGACCGGGACGAACATCTCGCGCAGCGCCATCGCCGCCTCGCGCCCGCCCTCGTAGTAGATCAACTCGCCCGGACCGGCCATGCTGGTGGAGTCAGCACACACAACCGGCTCGCCCACTTCCTTGCACTCCGGCGAAAGCGGTTGAACCAGTAGATACGGCACCCCTTCAAGCCCTTTGCAGGACTCGGTCGCCACCACCGTTCCAATCACTCGACCTAATAACATCAGACGTCGCGTCCTTTGATCATTGAAATCTACTTGCTTGATCCGTCAAACCGAGACGAGTCAGCCAACCGCTCCGCCAATGCTTCGTCAATGCGCGACACGATCGATTCACACAACTGTACGTCACGCCCAGCCAATGCTTCACTCGCGATTTGCAAAGCGGCTTCTGAGTCCGAACGCGAACCAACAAACCGCGCGAATCCCTTACCGCCCAATCCGTCGCCCAATCGTAGTTCCATCAGCGACACCAATGCACCCTTGGCCATCGCGTCGGCCGCCCGAATGATCGCCGTCGAAGTAGACGTTTCCAGCGTGAGCATCGCATCCGACGCTTTCGCCAACTGCTTCCCGTCAATCCCCTTGACCACATCGCTGTGGGCATCTGGCAGGAACACATCATCCAAGACTTGCGGCGTGCCGGCTCGAATACCAGCCTTGTACGCAAGCTCAACCTCAGCCGTCATCCCGCCAATCAAGACAAGAAATCGACCGGGTTGAATCGTACCGATGCGCAGAATCTGCACCGACGCTTCTTTGACCATCGCGTCGGCTGCAAACGTCCCCGCAGCGATGCTCGAAAACTCAATCAAGGCGATGGCCGGCAATTCACTCATACGATTCTGAAGTGATCCACGAGTACGCAACGGCGCAAACGCGAGAACGTCCGCGGATCGGTCATCCCTTCACCGGTCGGGCTCGCGATCGAGAACGAGGTGTGTCCCTCGCCGCCCTCGCCGAGACCGCTGTAGCAGGGACCGTTCTTGACGAAGATGCTGCAATTAATCAGACGGGCCATCCGCGAGAGGTTGTCGATGTTCTTTGAGTGCATCACAGCCGTATGGCGACGTCCGCCCTCTGCTTCGACGGCGAGATCGATCGCTTCATTCGCGCTCGACACCCTGGCCACCGGCATGATCGGCATCATTTGTTCCGTCCAAATGAGCGGATGATTCACGCCAACATCGATGACGCCAAGTCGAAGGTCGGCTGGCACGTTCATACCGATCTTCTGCAAAATCACGCCCGCATTCTTTCCGATCAGGTCGCGATTAATGCTTGCCGATTTGCGCGGACCGTTGGTCTTGGTGAAGATCAGGTTTTCCAATTGCTTGGTTTGAGATTGCGTCAGCACCACGGCACTGTGCGACGCCATTGATTTGAGCAACTGATCAGCCACCTGCGACACAACGAATGTTTCTTTCTCGTCGGTGCAAATGACATTGTTATCGAACGACGCGCCAAGAACGACATCTCGACCGGCTTGGTCGATGTCTGCCGTTTCATCCACCACGATCGGCGGGTTGCCAGGCCCCGCACAAATCGCCCGCTTGCCGCTCTTCATCGCAACGTTGACCACACCCGCCCCGCCAGTCACCACCAATAGTCGAATGCCAGGGTGCGTCATCAACGCCTGGGCGGTTTCAACGGTAGGATGCGCCAACGTGACCGCGAGATTCGGAGGACCACCGGCTTCGATGATCGCTCGATTCAGCAAATCGATTGTCTTGATTGAGCAATTCTTGGCGTTCGGGTGCACGTTGAACACCACCGCGTTACCGGCCGCCAACATGCCAATCGAATTGCAGATGATCGTCGAGGTCGGGTTTGTCGTAGGCGTGATCGATCCGATGACGCCAAACGGTGCCCGCTCGAACAAGGACAAACCACGATCGCCCGATTGAGCTTCAGCGCAAAGGACTTCAGTCCCGGGCGTTTTGTTCGTCACCAACCGATTCTTGATAACCTTGTCTTCGTAGCGACCCAGTCCAGTCTCGCGATGGGCTTCGTCGGCGAGCATTTCCGCCGCGTCGAGCATGTGCTTGCGGATGTTGGCGATGATGTCGTTTCGCTTTGTCAGCGTCAAAGCGTCGAATGCTTGGAATGCCGCATTCGCAGCGCTAACGGCCGAGTCCAACTCAGCGAAAACGCCGATGACTTCGCGACCGAATTGATCGGCAGCACGCACCGCCGCCGGCGTCCCACCGGATGCTGCGCCAGCGCCTAACCGCGACAACACCGTCTGTGCGATGCGATCGATTTGTTGTTGGGAAA
>BQJS01000315.1 GCA_021604825.1 Phycisphaerae bacterium
TCCAGATCGCGAAACAATTGCCGCTGCACGGTTTGCAGCCGGGTCATGTCCACGCGAAACTCGCGCTCTTCGAAATAGCCCAGTTCAACCAGTGCGTCGACGTGCTGATTGAATTCATACAGTTCCGCGTCGGAGGGGAGCGAGTGCCGCTTCTCGCGCGCGATTGCCGCGGTGGCTTCTAAGGCTTGCTTGTGTTCCTGCACCTGTAGCGCGGGACGCATCACTTGGAAATACACTGCCGCGCTTATCGCAGCCGCCACCGCGAGAATGGCGGAAGCGCCGATGGCGATTCGGGTACGCGTGCTCATTGACCGGGCTTACCGTGCTTCCGGCCGAAACCGTCTTGGCGGCGAATTCGTTTACTCATGGGTTCGTACATCTCGGACTCGCGTTCTTTCAGTTGCCGATCGAATCGGAACGGGCGTTTGGTCTTGTTCGTCACCGTCACCCGGACTGGCGGGCCGTCGCCAATTTTGTCCACTTGCACGCGCCACAGATTTGGCGCACGCCAGGCCTTTTCCTTCTGCCAAACATGGCCATCCCCATGAAGATACAACACCGGCTTCTCAAATGCCGCAATGACGGGTACGGCCCGATCAAAAAAAGTATCGTGAATATCTTTTGGATGAGCATGGCCAAAGATCACGGCCGCCCGAACGTCCCCGCCATGGGCGTCAATCTGGTCTCGAACCCACGTTGCATCCTGTTCCTGTCGAACGCGCCACTCTTCAGCATCGTGAACCCTGCCGCCCACCAAATTGATCCCGACGAATAAAACGCCGTCCAGCACAAACGCAAAGTTTTCCGGCCGGACATCCGAACGTTCAACGTCCCAGGGCACATCAAAATGTTGTTCGAATGCGGAATAATGTTGCACCCAATACGCCCACCCAATGGCCGGATCGTCGAGGTCGTTCCATTCATTGTCGCCCGGAATAATGAATAGCGGCGCGCTGGATCCCTTTAGAATTTCCGCCACCCGCGTGTACCGCGATTCCGGCAAGGCCTCCGAGCCGCTGGCGATATCACCGACGTGGATGACGAATTTCGCCCGGCCTTCGCGGTTCTCGTGGCCGATTTGATGCCGTAACCGGTTCCAATCCTCCGTCTTATACGGCCCGTCACCCATCGCGGAAAACGTAATGGTCTCCGAATCGGCCCAGACCGCGGCGGACACAACCAATCCGATTGACAAGACTCCATACAACTTCACTTTGATACTCCCAGCGTCGGCGAAAGCAACACTATTCCATGTAGGCCATCCGGCTGCAAGGGGAGACCCAAAAAGACCAGGACCCGAAGCCATTTGGCCTCGGGTCCCGGTGGTACTTCGTAGCTCGTAGTCGTCGCGCTGGCTTCCTACCGCCGGCAACTTCTCCCTGAGTTAAATCCTGTCATGTGCACATGATCCACGTTCAGGAGTCGAGCAGCGACGCGGTTAGCCAGCTGGCTACAAGCGCCGGGTTTTCCCGGACTTTCCATCAATGGACCACCTCCTTTCCGCCTACGCCGAACATCCTGCCAGCTCCCGATTGAGAGGCTTTGGCCACAGCAAGGTCTTGTCAAGTGAATCTATACAATATATCGGCGATATGCGCAACCCCTGAAAAGTGTTCCGTTATGGAGCGGCGGCCCTCGGCTGGCCGCCAATAAGCCCTTGTGCCACCCTCTAACTTGTTAGGGGGTGCTTTCCCGGCCCACCTCACACCTCAGGACAATTTTGAAGGTGGTACATTCGACCGCCCGAGTTCGGCAGAGCTTACGGTATATCGTCGCTGGGGGTGTGTCGAAGGGCCCCGTCGATGAAGCCATAGGCTTCGCGGCGGGTATCGGGCGGGAAATCGTGTTCGCAATCCGGATGGACGGATTGCAGGGCGGTGGGAGCGCCGAGCAAGGTGTAGACCGGTTGTGCGGCCTCCACGCAATCGTACACGCCGCTGACCTCGAAGTTGGCGTCGTGGAGCGGGGCGCTGATGAACACGGCGCGCGGGGCGAGTGCGCCGAGGACTTCGGTGAAGTCGAACGGCATCTGTTTCGGATCTTTGTTGTACACGGACGCAATACGCGGCATATAGCCTTTGTGCGACCAGCCGGTGAGGTCGCCCCCATAATACTTCGCGAAACTGTTGAATCCGCAACTGGTGACTATCACCTTCACGCGGGGATCGAATACGCCGAGGTAGAGCGTGTTGTGGCCACCGAGGGAATGGCCAATCGCCCCAATGCGATCGCCGTCGACATACGGCAATGATGCCAACAGGTCGACGCATCGCATGTGATTGACGATGCCTTTCGCCGTTGCGCTCTCGTAGCCCATCGCGTACACGTCGATGAGATAATCGCCGAACCCGGGATAGTCGGGCGCGAGGGTGACGTAACCGCGTTGCGCCAATTCGTCGGCGTAATTCCGGTTAGGCTTATCACCGAGTCCGACGACCATACCTTTCCCATGCGTGGACGTAGGGTGCAGGCAGACCATGGCGGGCGCGTTGACCTTGATGTCGTTCGGAATTGACAGGTAACAAGGAAGCCGATCATTCGCTTCCGTGACAAACGTAATTTTCTGTCGGACGTAGCCGGGAAAAACGTTTTCCGATTCCACGCGCATGTCGAACGCCGGTTGCGGGCGTGGTTCGGGGAGCGTGCCCATGACCAACTGCATGTTCTCGAGAATATGTGCTCGGCGTTCCGCCCATTCGTGCGGCGTGGTGACCGGCGTACTTGAGCCGGCTTCGTCTAGGACGACCAACAAGTCCGATTTGTCGTCGTAAAACGGCGCAGCGACAGCGAGGAAGCCGAATGTCATCAGCGTGATCGCGGCGATGCGGCGCATGCTAGACCTTTACACGAACAGGCATCGCTTTGATGCCGTTGATGAAGTTCGAACGCATACGGCGGACGGGTCCCGTGAGTTCCATATCGGGGAAGCGTTTCAGCAGTTCCGTAAACATGATCCGAAGTTGCAGTTGGCCCAATCGCGCACCGAGGCAGCGATGCCGGCCGATGCCGAACGCGATATGATCGTTCGGCTCACGGGTTACGTTAAACGTTTCCGGATCGTTAAACACGCGGTCGTCGCGGTTTGCGGCGGGATACCACATCAACACTTTGTCGCCCTCGGCGATGTCGATGCCGTGCATTTGGGTGTTTTTCGTTGCGGTGCGGCGCATGTACATGACGGGGGAGACCCAACGGAGAATTTCCTCGACGGCGGTGGGAATCAGATCGGGGTTGTCGATCAATTTTTGCCGTTCGTCCGGATTTTCAATCAGCGCCAACATGCCACCGGAAATGGAATTCCGGGTGGTTTCGTTTCCGGCGATGACCATGAGCAAAAAGAAGCCGTCCATGAGGTATTGCGGAATTGGATCGCCTTCGGGTTTCGCGTGAACCATTGCACTCATCAAGTCTTTGTGCGGACACTGGCGGCGTTCATCCGCCATCTGTTGGCCGTACGCGAAGATTTGCATGAGGTTCATCGTGCCTTCTTCGATCGACGTATTGAATTCCGGGTCGTCGACGCCGATGGCCCGGTTGCTCCAATCAAAAATCTGTTTCTCGTCAGACTTGGGCACGCCCATGATGTCGCAAAGAATTTTGATGGGCAGTGGCGCGGCGACATCGGTCATAAAATCGAATTCGCCGCGTTCAGCCACGTTATCGAGAATCTCCGTCGTAATCTCGCGAATCCGCCCTTCGAGTTGTTGCACGGCTTGGAGCGTAAAAAATGGCGCCGCGAC
>BQJS01000316.1 GCA_021604825.1 Phycisphaerae bacterium
ATCCGAGTCTGCGGGAAGCGACGTTGCCCGACGACCTGATCGATGCGTACTCGGCGTTTCTGCACGAAATGGGCCACGTTTTTGCGTACAACGGTTGGAAGGATTTTCAAGACGGTGAGTTGCCGGGCAACTACCTATCCACGTATGACGAGTACATCGAATTCGATGGGGCGAATTTCTTCTTCACCGGTGAGCATGCGGTCGCCGCGTATGGCGGGCCGGTTCCGCTGACCTATGGGAACATCGCCCATCTCGCGAACAGTGAGCCGCGACCCGGAAGCGATTTGCTTGAAGAACTCATGAATGGTGTGGTCACCCGCCGCGGAAAACGACGTGACATTTCATCCATTGATCTGGCCATCCTCGCAGACATCGGAGCGCCGATGCAGGCGTCTGGCACCGGATTGGGTTGTGACGACCTACCCGCAGCCACCCGCCCGGCACCGCCATTGATCGTTGGACCAACGCCGGACCTGCAAGAGCGCCCGCTGCCGCCACAGCAGTTTGACCCAAGTAAGCCGTCGCACGAATGTGGATGTCAGCACTAACCGGATGGCTGCAACCGCAAAACGTTCCACTGCTCTGTGAGCAGTGAGTTAACGAGGCCGATCGCTTGGAATGCACTGCTCACAGAGCAGTGGCACATCGTTTCGTTGCGTTAGGAATCAAGTTCGCCCAGAACTTCGTCGAGGCAATCGACGAGGAAGTCGGCGTCGTCTTTGGTGATGCACATCGGCGGTTTGATGCGCAGGGTGTTTCCGTACAACCCGCCCTTGCCGATTAGCAGCCCGCGATTCTTGCAGCGTTCCATGATGTCAGCCGCCTCAGTGTTGGCCGGTTCCTTCGTCGTGCGATCGCGGACCAACTCGACGCCGAGCATCAAACCCATCCCGCGCACATCACCGATGAGCGTATGGCGTTCCTGTAGCTCAGTCAGCCGATTCTTCATGTGTGTGCCTACCTTGTGGGCGTTTTCCTGAATGCCTTCAGAGTCGATCACTTCAAGCGTAGCCAGCCCCTGGGCCATCGAGACGGGATTGCCGCCATACGTATTAAAGTGAATGCGGTTGGCCATCGTCTTGGCGATTTCGGGCCGGGTGATGCAGTTGCCCAGCGGGACACCGTTACCGATTCCCTTGGCCATCGTGACGATGTCGGGTTTCACGCCGTAGTTTTCAAACCCCCAGAAGTTCGTGCCCGTTCGCCCGAAACCGGTCTGCACTTCGTCGGCGATGCATAGCCCACCGTACTTGTGGACAATGTCGTAGACGATCTGGAAATACTCTTTCGGAGGGACCACCGCGCCGCCGACGCCTTGAATCGGTTCGCCGATGAAACACGCAACTTCGCCGGATGTCTCATGGCGGATGAGTTCTTCAACGTCGCGAGCGCATTTCATGTCGCAACTCGGATATTCGAGGCCATACGGGCATCGGTAGCAGTAACCGGGGGTTGCGTTTTTTACGCCGATGGAGGGCGATGTTTTGAATTTCCAAGTGCCGTGTGCGGTCAACGCCATCGCGGCTTGCGTGCCACCGTGGTAACCATTGCGCAGGCTGATGACGTCGGTGTTACCGGTGTGCTCGCGCGACATGAGGATTGCGATTTCGTTGGCTTCGCTGCCGGAGTTCGTAAAGTAGTTCGACGTTAGTCCGGAGTCAGACGGCATATGTTCGGCCATCTTCTTGCCGTATTCGGCGATGGTCGGGTGCAGGTAAATCGTCGTTGTATGCTGCAGCTTGTTCAGTTGTGCGGTGACCTTCTCAGCCACCTTCGGGTGACAGTGGCCCACCGACACCGTAACGATACCGGCGAACGCATCGAGATAGCGCGTCCCCGTTTCGTCCCAGAGGTACTGCATGTTGCCTTCGACCACGAGGAGCGGATCTTTGTAGAAAGTCAGCAAGCCGGGCGTCAGGTATTCCTTGCGCATGGCCAGCACTTCGCTGCGTGATGGGCCGTCATACGGCGCGGGTTGATGGTTGCAGACAGGTAGTGAAATATTCGTTTTTGAGCAGGTGCTGTCAGCCGACATCGTCCGTTCCTTTCGACATGGGGATCTCATCACTTTGCAACGGGCTAGTATAACGTGACGAGGTGAGCAAGTCGAAGCAAATGGAGTGACGGGCGAGATTTCAGCGGCGTTATTGGAGGCGGGCGATGACGACGTGACACTGCTCTGTGAGCAGTGTGGTGCCGAAAGCGATTCGTCGGGAAGCACGGCTCACAGAGCAGTGGCACACATTAACTTACCTCGTACCCCATGTTGGATGACCGGTGGATTCTTCAGTCGGCACCCTCACCAACATCGCCCGCTTCGGGGACGAGGAGGCTGGGGATTTCCAAGCCGCGTTCCTCGTCAGTGCCGGGGATGATGTTGTCGAGAACAAGTCCGATGATCGCCGCGACGGCCATGCCCGTACTGCCAACTGCGACAACCACGCCGCGAACCCCATTGCCAAGCAGGGCGAGCCAACCCTCCGCAGTCGGTTTATACATCGCGAGCGTTTGCCCAACTTGCAGATTCTCTGCGTCGGCGATTGCGCTGAAGTACGCGGGAACGCTCAATCCCATAAACAAACTGAATCCGGCGATGAACAAGTTTCGGTCGGCTTTCAAATCGCACTTGGCGAGTTGCTGGATGCCCACTGCGCTGATAAGACCGAACAGAGCGCAATACAGTCCGCCAACCACCGGTCCCGGGATCGTCGCCGCAAATGCGCCGAACTTACCAAACAAGCCAAGCAGGATGAGGATTACCGACCCGATCTGCACGACGTAACGGCTCGCAACTTTCGTTAAACCCACAAGCCCGATGTTCTCGGAATAGGATGTCGAAGCGAAACCGCCAAGCAAACCGGTGATCGCGCAACCGATGCCTTCGCATCCAATACCACGGGAGATTTGTTTTGGTGTCGGGTCGCCTGCGCCGGCCATATTGGAACAGGCGTGATAGTCGCCAAATGATTCGACCATCGATGCCAGGTAACCCGCAAGCACCGCGATGAAAAATGCGACGTCGAATTTCGGTGTGCCCCAAGGCATGATGACTTCACTTGGGTTGATGCGTACCCAAGAAGCGTGCTCGACCGCGGCGAAGCTGACGAAGCCCGGATGGCCTTCTTGAAACGTCTCGGTGAACGTGAGCAACCAGCAGAATCCGCATGCAATCCCAATCGCCATTAACATGGGGAACATTTGGAAGATTTGGTGTCGCCGCGACAGGACCAATGAAAACAGAATCACCAAGCCAATGGTCAAACCGCTGATGCCCCAATGTGTTCCCGCTTTCGGTGCGCCGTGTTGATAAAGAGCCAATCCAATCAGCATGATGACGGGACCCACAACGACAGGTGAAAGCAAGCGCCGCACCCAACCCATCAATCCCGAGAAACCGATGAAGATTTCGATCGCCGCACCCGCGATGACCGCCCCTGCGATGTAGCGCATGGCCGTCGCACCATCAAGACCCTTGTCCTGACAGGCGAAAATGATGCCGAAGAATGCGGTGATGAACGAGAACGAAACGCCTTGAATGATCGGCAATCGTGAACCGAATGTGCTTTGGACAAGCGTTGCAAGACCGCTGCAAAGCATGACGGAGGAAATCAAGATGGCGATGTTGGTGGATTGGGTGAGCGATTGGGCGGCTTGTACTTCAGCGGTCGCAGAAGGGTCAATCGGCCAAAG
>BQJS01000317.1 GCA_021604825.1 Phycisphaerae bacterium
TTCGATGCCAATGCCGGGAATGAAAAACGCGCCCACACGCCCTTCCCGCACGGCTGAACGCGCCGCACGAAGGTACGCCTCGTCCGTCGCGGCTTGATCGCCTTTGCCTTCGCGCGCCGCACCGAGCCCCAGCCCATGGGCCACTTCGATCACCCGAATCCCCGCCGATTCGAGCGCGGAACAAATGAGGGCGGTATCTTCCGCCGTAAACTGAAAGTCGATCGGATACGATCCGTCGCGCAACGTGCAATCTAGAATTTCTACTGGATACGTCATGGGGTAACTATAGTCTAACCGAGCCCCGCTTGACGCATAAAGGCGGTCAAAAATTTTCCGCGAACAAAAAGAACGGGCACTCCTTTCGGAGTGCCCGCGGTGAGGAGAGCACGAGGGCCGAACCTGGGGTCAATCAGGTGAAATTCCCTCGGCGATAGAGCCTGCGTTAACCGGAATGGCCGTTTTTCGATCCGGAGTCGAATTGCGCTTCTTCCGTCGATCCGGCGAGCGCGGAGACGGACGATTCGCCGCCCGAAACACTTTCCATCACGCGATCGAAGAAGCCCGTTCCCACGAATTTCTGGTGCGTCGTGGCCATGTAGCCACTGCCCTTTTCGTAATCGAATTCCTTTTGCTGGAAGCGCGCATACGCCGCCATGCCGTCTTCGCTGTATTTGCGCGCCAGATTGAACATGCCCAAGTTGAGCGAATGGAAGCCCGCAAGCGTCACAAACTGGAATTTGTACCCCATCTTCGAGAGCTCGGTCTGAAATTCCGCAATCGTTGCGTCATCCAGATTCCGCTTCCAGTTGAACGACGGCGAACAGTTGTAGCTCAGCATCTTGTCCGGGAATTCCGCATGAATCGCATCCGCAAACTGACGTGCATCGTTCAAGTCCGGCGTCGACGTCTCGCACCAAATCATGTCCGCATACGGCGCATAACTCAGGCCGCGGTCAATGGCTTGTTCAATGCCGCCTTTGATGTTGTAGAACCCTTCGGACGTACGGCCGCCGGTCAGAAACTTCTGATCGCGCTCATCGATATCGTTGGTAAGCAACTTCGCGGCATCCGCATCCGTCCGCGCGATAAGTACCGTCGGTACGCCGGCGATATCCGCCGCCATCCGCGCGGCAATCAGCTTTGTAATGAATTCGCCCGTCGGCACCAAGACCTTGCCGCCCATGTGCCCGCACTTCTTCGCCGACGACAACTGATCTTCAAAATGTACGCCCGACGCGCCTTCTTCGATCATGCTTGTCATGAGTTCGAAGGCGTTCAGCGGACCACCGAATCCGGCTTCCGCATCGGCAACAATCGGCGCAAACCAATACGGGCCATTCTTCCGCCCGTCGAGCACCTGCACTTGATCCGCGCGCCGCAAGGCATTGTTAATTTTGCGGACCACCGTTGGGACGCTGTTCGCCGGATACAGGCTCTGATCCGGGTACATCTTGTCCGCGAGATTGTTGTCCGCAGCAACTTGCCAGCCGCTCAGGTAAATGGCTTTCAAGCCCGCTTCAACTTGTTGTACGGCTTGATTGCCCGTCAGTGCGCCCAATGCCCGCACAAACGGTTCGGTCTTCAGCAGATGCCATAACCGCTTCGAGCCCGCCGTGGCGAGTGTGTGTTCCACTTTCATCGTGCCGCGCGCGCGCAATACTTCTTCCGCAGAATACGGCCGTGTGATTCCGGACCACCGTTCGTCGGTGTTCCACTCCGCTTCCAACGTTTCGATGGATTCCGGCGTGATGCCCAATTGGGAAAGATCGTTCTTTTCGTGATCAACCGCAGCGGTTGCACTGTCTACCATCGGAAAGTCCTCTCAATGTCTTGCGTTGTCCCGCCCGGATGGACCCAGCGCGAGGCCGGTGCCCGGTACCCGGTGCGGGCATCCAATTCCACAGAGGCCGCGGATAGCGTCGCCGCCCAATTTGGAAGAATTTATCAACGCGCGAAGTATATATCAATACAATTATTTCAATGTTGTTCATAGTTTATAGCTATGGTCGATTTCGAGCGATATGCTCCATTTACTAGCAATATTCATAATCAATCGTCGATCCGCGCAAAAGATTCCGTAGAACGACCGGTAGGTTATGCGCTTCATTTCAATGGCGGCGAAGTCTAACTGTGAACTTCTCACAATTTGCTTGACTTCGCCGTTTATCTGTGAGATTGTCACAGAAAACGGCGGGGGCAAGCTATGGAAGAGCTGAATAGAAATGAGTTGGAGGCACTACGCGTGCTCTGGGAGCAAGGGGAAGCAAAGCCTGCCGACATCGAGGCCGCATTCGGATGGCCCATCGACAACGGAACGCTGCGCTCGGTCTTGCGTGTGCTCGTGGATAAAAATCTTGTCGCGCGCCGCAAAGAGGGCAAGGCCTATATGTACAAAGCCAAGCGCTCACGGCAAGGTGTCATGAAGTCTATGGCGCGACAGATGGCCCAAGTCTTCACGGGCGGTTCCGCCGCTGACCTTATCGCGCAACTCATCAAGACGGAAAAATTGAAGCCGGAAGAATTGGCCGAACTTCGGCGAATCGCGCAGCTGGAAACCAAAACTACGAATCCCAGTTCACAAGAAAAGAGGTGATGATTATGTTCTATTGGACATCATTGCTGGTCGACCTGGCATTTGTGCCGACGGTATTGCTCAAAGCGACTGTGTTACTCGCGGGTGCGTGGGTGATGCACGGCATGTTACAGGGGCGAAATCCCCGTTGGCGCGTGTTGTTGTGGAGATATGTGCTCGTTGCGATTGTGGCGCTGCCCGTAGCGGAATGGACCTTGCCGAGATTGAACGTTGAAGTGGCTCAAGATGCCGTCGCGGAATTACCGGACCCGGCCGGTACCGCTGAAGTTCAACCTGCGCCAATGGAGTTATCAGAGACTCACTCATCAGAAGGCCTATTTGTAGAACAGCTTCCGGCATCCGGACCTGTTCGCGCCACTCCACCCCCTCCAAACGCCTTCAACGCTATGAATTGGGCGAAGCAACACGCGATGGACATTGCACTCGCGCTATGGGGTCTCGTAGGTTCGCTCCTCTTTATGCGCATCGGTATCGCGTGGGTTCGACTACGCAAAACGGTTTCGGAATCGAAACCAGCACCCGATGCGGTTCTATCGTTAGCGGCCTCCATCGCTGAACAACTAGATGTTAGGGCGCGCTATAGCGTTTCCATCAGCGACTGCTCAATATCGCCTTTTTTAACCGGTGTTCAGACTCCGGTCATCGTCCTCCCGCGACGCTCACTTCGAATGAGTGTTGCCGATCGGCTACCCGCGATCCTGGCGCATGAGCTGTCCCATGCGAAAGCCTACGATCCGTTTTGGATGGCGTGTTTGAAGTTTGCGGCGACCTTGTTTTGGTTTCATCCACTCATGTGGCGCGTGCGTACCGCCCACAGCGACGCGTGCGAAGAGGTCTGCGATGGCGTGGCCACTGCGCACGTCGGCAGCGCCGAATCCTATTCCAAGACTCTAGCGCTGGAAGTCCTCGCGCTGCAGGGTGTCCGACCCTTGGGTGCCGGCGTACCGATGGTTCGACGATCAGAAATTATCGGTCGTCTTCGGAAAATCGAACGCGGCATCCGGTCAACGCCCTTGGCACTCCGGTGGGTGGTCGCCAGCCTTATCATGGCCGCACCGCTCTTCGGTGCCTTGGGAA
>BQJS01000318.1 GCA_021604825.1 Phycisphaerae bacterium
CGGCGACCGGTGAATATCCGCGGCGTAATGACTCCGCCAATACCCAACTCCCCAAGATTCCAGTGGCACCGGTCAACAACATTCGGCCTCGAGACATGACTACTCCTTGGTATTAACGTGATTATCGTGTGCCAGTATTCGACCCGGCCGCCCACCGAATGGTTTCGAAGCTCGCACTAATTGAGTAGCAGTGTTCTCAAACATGACTCAAGTGGCGCGTTGTGATGGCGGGAAAGTTTGGCATCGGAAACATCGACGCGGACTGTCTTCGCACCGCGGTGTGCTACAATTTGTTCCAATTATGACCAGTAACGGAAAAGAAAACGCGGTAACCGATATTATTGTTGTGGGCGCGGGGCCGGCGGCGCTGGGCGTGCTGCACGCCGCGAAAGAAGCCAATTTGACCGCGCTGGCCATCGACAAAGGCCCGCTCTGCAGCGCACTTTGCTCGCATCCCACGTATATGCGCTGGTTTTCGACCACCGATAAGCTGGAATTGGCCGGCTTTCCACTGTTGACCGCGGAGAAAAATCCCACGCGTCAGGAATACCTCAAGTACTGCCGCGCCTTTGCCAAATTCTTCAATCTTCGCATCGAGACCTACCGCGAAGTGACCGCCATTGAAAAAATAAATGACACCTTCGTATTGCAAGGTAAAGACATGTTCGACCGCGAATATACGTGGCACGCCCGCAATGTCGTGATGGCGACGGGGTTCTATGACAGCCCTCGGCCCGTCGGCGTGCCCGGTGAGGATCTCCCGAAAGTCAGCCACCGATACACCGAATCGCACTGGTATTCCGATCACGATGTGATGGTGATTGGCGCGGGCAGTTCCGCCGCGGAAATCGCGCTCGAACTCTGGCGCAACGATGCCCGCGTCACCGTCGTGATGCGGAGCGCGAAATTTCACACGAAGTACTGGATCGAACCCGATATTGAAAACCGGATCAAAGAGGGTTCGATTACGTGTTACCGAAACGCCCAACCGGTTGAAATCCGGTACGACGATGTCCTCGTACGCACCGAAAACGGCGATGTTGTCACCGTCCCCAACCATTTTGTTCTTGCCATGACGGGCTACGAACCGGATACGTCGCTCGTCGAGCATGTGGGGGCCGTCATCGACCACAGTTGCGGCAAGCCTCAACTCACCGATGACTTGGAAACGACGGTGCCCGGACTCTACGTCGCGGGGACGCTCTGTGCTGGCCAGGAATCAAACGTCGTCTTCATCGAAAACAGCCGCGATCACGGCGCGATCATCGTAAAGCACATCGAATCTCATCGAATCGCGACAAAAGTGACCACAGATGAACACCGATGAACACCGATTCTGTCATCCGTGGCTAACTATAGGTTTGAGCGCCAGCGGTCCTGTGAAACGTCGAATCAATTAACCATTGGCGCTGTTTGACTGGTAGAAAGCAATTCATACGCAATGCGAGTTCATCTTATTGCCGGCGAAGCCGGATGCACCTTTGCACGGGAAAACGATTGTGTCGCGGTGGTCGTCGATGCCTTACGCGCGAGTGCGACTGCTGCAATGTTGCTTCACGCGGGGGCGACGGAAATCCTAGTGGTCCAAGAGGTGGAGGATGCCCTTGCCGCGAAAGCCGCCGATCCCGATGCCTTGCTGTATGGCGAGCGTGGGGGAGTCCCGCCCGAAGGCTTTGACTACGGCAACAGTCCGCGTGAGGCATCACACGCCGCCGGTGCCCGCGCAATTCTCACGACGACCACGGGCGCGCTTCGCGTTAATCAAGCGTGGGGTGCCGCAGCCATCTATATGGGGTCGACGGTGAATGCCACTGCGATCGGCCACGCTGCCGTCACACACGGACGTGACGTCGTGGTTATACCCGCGGGCCTCGCGGGCGAACTGGAATTCAATGCTCAAGAGGACTGGGCGGCCGCGGCGATCGTGGTGGAAGCCATGCACTCCGACATCGGCGAGGGCGCCAAAGCGTTCGCCAAAATGCGCTACCGACTACAAGCGGAAGGTATCGAGGTCTTGTTTAGCACCTCCCCGCATGCGCAAAATCTCCGTGACATCGGTTTGGAAGAAGATATCGCGTATTGCGCAAAAATCGATCTGACCGATGCTGTCCCGATTGCCACGGAACGCTCGGAACGAGGCGTCCGGATCGTGGAGGCTACAGACTAAATACCCTGCAGCCGTTTTTCGGCGATGGTCTTGCGAACGGCAGCGATGTCTTTGGCCACCGCGTCGGGTTGGAGGATACCGCCGTGGCCATCGGCGACGCCAATGACGCGCGTGGGGTGCGTAATGCTGTCGACGATGATTTCACCCTCGCGGCCGATCAGTCCTCCCGCGACGACTGAGACACCGTCCCACTCCGCCCGGCCCATCTGTTCATGCACCACGCGGCGAATGCCGATGAGTTCCAGCGCGGTTGCCGCAAGACTCGGCCGCAGGTCGACGCGCACCACGCGAACGCCACGCGCTTCCGCCGCAGGAATCGCTTCCGCGGTCAGCGAACCGATGCCGCCGTCATAGAGCAGCGCGCCTTCACCCATGGTGTCCACCAATCCCGCATCCACCTTCGGATCGCGCGGCGACAACGAAATCAGCGCGGCCACATCGGGGCCCATATACGTAAGCGGCCGCACTTCGACATGGGTCGCAAGCGGCATCATCGAATTTACTTCACGCGCGATGGACGCGGACAATTGCACGTGCGCGCCCGCTTCGGAAAAGTTCAACGCCGTGCGTGCGGCCAGTTCCGGGATTCCGGTGATTCCGATCTTCTTGCCCGCAACCGTACCGTCCAGCAAGGCCGTGACGTGCACCGTGGTTGCCCGGGCCCACATTTCATGGTCCACGTACTCCAGGATCACGGACCGCGAAAGGAGATACTCATCGACCGGCTTGCCGCCGCTGTCCAAAAGAATGTAATCCGCGAACGGATCGGCCTGGTGCAATACATCTTCGAGTAATTTGGCGTCCGCCAGCATCACATTCGTCATTGCGCAACCGTAATTCGTCTCGACATACGGCGATACCGACGTCATTTCATACGGCGTCACCACCACATTGAGCACGCCGTCCAACCCAAGCTTGCTCGCCTTTTCACGAAGTTCACGCAGACGCACATGCAGTTGACTGGAAAAATCGGCCGGCGTTTCCGGCGTGGTCGCGGCCACGTCGATCCGCATGCCTTTCGTCTTGCCGTTCACCGAGAGTTGCGACGCCAGCTCGTTTAACAACGCTTCCGGCGCGTTGATTTGATCCCGCTCACACAACTTGAGAATGAGGTCTCGAGGATCGACGCCATGCGAGTCCGCCGCTGCCAATACGCGGCCGAGAAAGGACGAATGGAATTTCGCCCGCCCCGTCGTGACGCCCATCGCGGAATGGCCGACCCGGCTCACGAGCGGACGGATGTACGCCTCGGACAAGTCCAACAAGGCGTTTACATCAGCATCTTTCATCAGTCCGCGTTTCTGTAGAATCGCCACCGTCACTTCCGTAACGGCGTTGCCCTCCGACCGGCCCAAGCCTTGCAACGATGTGTCGAGCAAGGTCGCACCGGCTTCCTGCGCCGCTAAGGTATTGGCAACGGCCATACAAAGGTTGTCGTGTCCGTGAAATCCGAGCCGGAGATCGCACGCCGCCGCGGCGGCAT
>BQJS01000319.1 GCA_021604825.1 Phycisphaerae bacterium
GGCGAGCGTGGATCCATTGCCTGCGCTTTACCGGTTGCCCGGCGGCACACCGGTGATTTTGGTGCCAACGGTCTGTCCGAATGTGATTTCCTCCAAAGGCGTGGTCACGGATCAGGAAATTGCGGCCATTCGCACGCTCCTGGAATCTGTCGAATCACACGTGATTGTTGCAGGCCATTATCCGCTGCTTACGGAGACGCCGGCCTATTTCCTCACGCCGAGCCGCCGGTTGCGGGGTGCGGACGCGCTGCGGCGGACGTTGGGGGAATCGGGAAAAACGATTCTGTACCTCTGCGGGCATGTACATCGTTTCAGTTATGTTGTGGATTCGCAGTACCCGACGCTTCACCATTTGACCACAGGTACATTCTTTGGCCGCAACCATGCACAGCAACGCGGCGGCGAGTTTTCGGAGATTCACGCGGTGGCCGACGGTTGGTCGGTGTTCAATCATATTCACGATGGAGATTGGCGGCGGGATGCGGTGACGTGCACGCAGTTGTGTTTGTAGTCGCACCGGGCTAGCATATTCAGTATGTCAGCATCGCGCCGTGCACCCAAACCGCGTTACGTACTCACATCGGATCGCGATCGTATCGCGCTGGTCGCTGGCGCTTTGTGCGGTTTTGTCGTGATGTTGCTGAGCGTATTTGTACAGCAACATCTCTTGGTCGAAACGATTTTCCGCGCCTTGGCGGCCATGGTGGTCACCTATGCCGCCGCGCATATCGTTCTATTGTTGGTGGCTTATTTGCGTGACACGCAATCTGTGGTCGAAGACGCAGCAGTTGCCCAGGAAGTCGAGGAATCGGAAATCGAATGATTGTATTAAATCGCACCTGGATAAGAAGTTTTGCAATGTTCGCGGTGTTGCTGCTTGCGCCCGTTAGCACGGTGGTTGGACAGGCGCCCGATCTGCAACGGATGGATTTCGTGCTGCGTTCCGTGCCCAACGGACCGGTGGCGCTGGTTCATGATGTCGCGATTGAACCCGACGCGTTTAGGGACTTTTATATCGGGGAGTTGGTGCACTGGGACAAGGCGAATCCGGGCAAGGAAGTGACAGACCAACTCCGCATCGGCATTGCGTTGCGGGTGCTGCGTCAACTCATTCAGCAAGAGGTGTTGTTGCAGGAAGCCGATCGGCGGGGTGTCACCGTTTCAGCGAATGAGTTGAATGAGCGCTGGAGCGCCGAATTCGCCAAGATTAAGCAATCGTTGCCGCCGGCGGAACGCGAGACGCTGTCCGATGAGCAGGTGCTCCAGAAACTGGGCGCGACGCGCGACGAAGCGCGTAAAGACCTCCATCGCGTGCTGCTGATCGGTAAAATGCGGGATAAGATTATCGCGGACGCTGGTGTCACCGTGACCGATGAACAACTGGCGGAGTGGTATGCGGCCAACGAGCAATTGTCCAACCGTCCTGAGACCATTCACGTGAAGCAATTGTTCTTTAAGATCGATCGCGCTTCCGCATCCGCAAATCAGAATGACCTAGAACTTGCCGCACAAGACAAGGCGGATAAAGCACTCCTCCAGATTAAGTCTGGTCAGAGTTTTGAGAAAGTCGCCCGCGATACTTCCGACGGCCAATTTAAAGATCAGGGCGGTGATTGGGGTCCGCGGCCGGCCGAGCAGTTGCCGCCGTTTGTTGTGGATGCCGCACGAAAACTCAAGCCCGGCGAAATGAGCCCGGTGATCAAGAGCCAATACGGCTTCCATATCGTGAAGCTGGTCGAGATTACGCAGGCGGGAAAAGTGCCCTTGAAGCAAGCTGCACCGGAAATTCGGCGCTTGTTGTCGCGCGAAAAAGGGAATGAAGCTGTCTACCGTTTCTGCGCGAAGACCATGGCCGACCCGGACGCGGTTCGCGTGTATTTCGATTTGGAAAGTCAGCTTCGCTTGCGTCCTGAACTCCTGAAGTTGTATCAGCAAGAATTGAAGAACCCGCAGGTTAGCGGCCAGTAACCGGGTCGTAATCCTCTCGCGTGTTGGTTGCCCTCCTATTCGCTATCGGCGTACCGTCGGCGGACTACCATTGGCCGCTGGATCTACCACGCCAATTGTCGTCGAGTTTCGGTGAATACCGGTCCGGCCGGTTACACGCCGGCATCGATCTAAGGACCGCGGGAACCGGCCGTGCTGTATACGCCGCGGAGACTGGGCGGGTTACACGCGTCCGCTGTTCGCCGTACGGCTATGGCAAAGCCGTTTACGTGCAGTTTTTGGACGGAAACACGGCCGTGTATGCCCACCTCGAGTCATTTGCCGAGCCGATAGGCGAGTACGTTCGGCGCGCCCAACATGCCCAACGCAATTACACGGTTGATCTGTATCCAGGGGACGCGGAATTACGGGTTGACCGTGGGCAGGTGATTGCCCTGAGCGGTCAGACCGGAGTCGGCGTTCCACATTTGCACTACGAGATCCGCGACTCCGCAGGCCGGCCTATCAATCCGCGCGATCTTGGAATTGACTGGCCTGATACCACGCCGCCGGTTATTCAGGCTGTATTGATTGCGCCGCTCTCGATAGACAGTCGTGTGAACGGCGATGTCGTGCCGGTGGTCATCCCCGTGCGTGACATGGGTGCGGGGGCGTATGAGATCGATCCGATACGTGCGCGTGGCCTGGTTGGTTTCGGGCTGCAGTTGGTGGATCCGGCAAACGGCGGTGTGAGCAAATTGGGTGTACGCACGCTCGCGCTGTCGGTTGGAGATTCCGAACGGTTTCGAATGACCCGAGACCGCTTGTCCTACGACACGCTCAACAACGGACTCGTTTCGTACCATCCGTATCTATATGATCGTGGACGGTTTCTCTTGGCATGGCGGTGGCCCGGCAACCGTTCGGAAGCCTACGCGTTTGCCGGTGGTGACGGTCGTATTGATGCGGCTGCCGCCGCTGGAATGGTTCAGCTAACCGCCGCGGATTTTCACGAGAATGCGGCATCGGCTACATTTGAATTGATGCCGAACGGCGCAGAGATGGCGTTGCAGGGAACAGGCGATTCCGTGGGGACGGGAACGTTTTCGGTTTCTTGTTACGGTGATTTTTTGGTGCTCTCTTGCGAATTTTCGCTGCCCGAACACGATCCGCCCGTGTTGTCCGTCGACGGCGGTGCGGGCTCTTTTTTTCGGGTGAATGACAAGACATTTCGCGCGGCGATTGCCCCTGTTGACCGCGCGGATGAACTTTCCATTTCGGCTACCCATACGCGTGCCGAGTCCTATGCGGCGTCGTTTCAAGTATTCCGCCGAAGTGGACGGGCTCGGTCGATTACGGCGAATAAAGCGCGGTTGAACGTAGCACCGGAGAGTCCCTACAGCACGCTGTACCTTCGGATGGACGAACCGCGACGGGTTCCCGATCACAAAGGTCTTGAAATGATTTCGCGCCCGTTCGAGATATGGCCGGACAACGCACCCATCGACGCGAACGTCGAGTTGACGATTGCGTTGCCGGACGGGGAGACCCGACAAAATCAATTGGACATCTACCGGGCCAACCGGAATGGTTGGAGCCGAATGTCCTCAACGCAAACCGGTGGTGCGCTTCAAGTATCGACGGGCACGCTCGGGACGTTCGCGATATTTGCGGATGAGACGCCACCGGCCATCGGTCCGCCCAAGATCTCAGGCTCCCTG
>BQJS01000320.1 GCA_021604825.1 Phycisphaerae bacterium
TAGCGGTCGAATTGCCAGAGTCGGGGCAATTTACGGACTTTGCGAATTTGCAAAAGTATATCGAAACCAATCTATACCCGAGCTTGTTACGCGGCCGCCAGCCCGCGATCGCAAGAGATCTTATCTTGGAGTTTGTTACTAGCCAAGAGCTCGTGGAATCTGTTGTCAATAGTGACGAAAACCCTCGGGTTAATATCTGGCACAATGGCCACGTGCTCCCAATTCGATTGTTCACGATGAACTACGACCTCAATACTGGAACTATCGAAAATATGGCGGCGACTACTGATGCCGATCGTATGAAGAACGCCGACAACAAGGCAAAAGGACTGGTTACCCGATTGGAGAACGGTTCGTTCGTGTTCAGGTCTAGCTACGGAATCGTCGCAGGTGTTTCGGGATTTGAAGAGTTGGAGCACTTTCAACAGATTATCTCTAAGATTGGTAGCGTTGACACTTTGCAACTGGAGTGCTTGCTCAAAGAAATCGTCCACTCCCGGCAATTGGCACGCGAACTCGCCGCAAATGTACCGCCATACAAAGCCGAAGTCTTAGCAAGGATTTCGGCTGAAATCACGTCCATACTAGACAAGGAACAATAGAAATTCGCATTCGCGACCACCGTCAAATCCTCGAAGACCGCCACTCGATCTAAATCAACTGAGGAGATCATTCATGAACGTGCGACGATGGGCACTTGCGACAAGTTATTTCCTGGTATCTCTTGCTTTCATTCATGCGGCTGTCGCGGCCAAAGTACCTTTGTCCAATGTCTATCTTTATTGGGGACCACACGAATACATGAGCGGCGTGGACGATGCAGCGCATCAGGCGGCTTGGGATGAGATTAGTCAGATCACAAACTATACCGACGTGATAGTGAATGAAACGTCAGACCCGACAGGCGGGGGATTCAATTGTACAGTTTTAAATCTGAAAGACGAGCTTCAAGAAGGCAGGGGAATAATCCTCGTGGTCTCGCATAGTGCTGGAAATCAAGATGTAGTCGTCGACCAGTTTGGCACAGACCACCAGGCCATGTTGGATCGACTAGTACAATACAGCGCCGTAAGTGAACTGACTGGTCATTTGGATTCCGGGGGGTGGACGAGTGGCGGCGAGACACATTGGGGCATCTTCGTCAGTTCTGAGCTTACGGAAGATTGGGCAAACGACTACTTTTGGGCGCGACATGGCATTTCCTTCATTGTCGCCTGCCAAGCCGCCGACCTGGGCTACAATAGTTTCTGGAGCGAAACATCGTTTGGATACGAAGATCCAGTTACGTGCCCTCAAGGCGGGGCCGATGCAGAAGGAATTTTTTCGCGCATGAATGGCAGTGTTGCGAACGGGAACGCAAGAACAGCGGCTGCTGCTCATGCTCACTACAACGATCCATCACCACCGGTGATTCAGATATACCCCAAGCCGTTGGACGGTGCAGGGGTCACCGAACTTTGTCCCGTTGTCACAGACGTGTGCCCTGGTGATGGAGATGAAACCAGTGGTCTTGAGGGAGGCGGGCACGTTAATTTCAGCTCACAAATGGACGACAGTGTAGCGGCCACATCCATTGTTTCGATTTCCGGCGGCACCTGGCAAACCGGCGGCGCGCCCACGTGGATCAACACCACGACTATTGGCTTCGACTGGGAAGTATCGTCACCCGGGTGGGTAACAATCACGGTGTCCGGAGGCGCCAAGGCCATAACGATCGATGGCAACCTCATAGTGGACGGCAACGACGGAACACCGGGTAACCCGAATGGTATCGCGCCCAACGGCGATGATCATGTTGAGCGTTTCTACGCTGACAATCCGTGATCTCTTCTCCGTGGCAGTGGCGCTTCAAACGCGCGCACGATCTCAAAAGAGAATCTGCTTGGTGAACCGCAGGTCTTGCTGAGTTTGGATTGACATAAGCAGACCTTGACTGGAGGAGTCAACAAGATGAAAGCGCTGTTCGGCGAATCGAGAAGTCTCAACCGTCTGTTACTTTGGGGTGTTTTCGCTCCGCTACTGTTATTCGGTAGCGGGGCGAGCGCGGGCGATGTTCAGGACCTCGAACGTGGCCACTTGGAAATTACTCAACAGCCGGACGGCGATCTGATCAACGTCGAAGCGCGTTGCGTCAAAATGTCAACGCTAATCGAGGCGATCGCCGATGCTACGGGCCTCGAAGTTAATTTCGATCGGCAATACGAATCCTACGTTTCACTCTATTTCCCAGGCGTCTATCAGGAACCCGTCAAATGGATTGACGCCGCGGCCACGCTCGGGGGGGTGTTGTTCACTTCGGTGGAAGACAACCGTGTATCCGTCAAGCGGCGAAATCGTTCGGCGGGCTATCAAGCGGAACTCACATCGCAAGAAGTGAAGAGCAGTGCGGCAACCACGCTCGATTCTGCGTATCAGCCAAGCAGCGGTGTTAACCGAGGGGTGTATTCTCATGCGGGTCACTTCGTTCCACCACCGTATCGAGTTTACTACCTGCCGGACGGCGCAGGCGGATACGACATTCTCGTCAATGGCTTGCCCTATAAACATTTGTCTGGCCCACCACAACCACGCGTGGACGCACCGCAACAAGTGCAGTTTCCCCAATCCGGTCAGTTCGAAAGTATGGACGATCTGCGCGCGTACGTATGCAGTACGCTTTACCCAAACCTGCTCAATACTCACGACGCCGCAGAATCGCGAAGTTCAGTCGTTGCGTTCTTGGAATCCCAACAATTGATCGGCTCAATTGTCGATGCGGAACAACCGGAAATACTGGTTAGGCTAAATGACCGGCGGGGCCTAACCGAGGTATTTCCGGTAAACTATAATTGGGAAACAGGTGGAGTGAAAGAACATCATACGCCCTCGGATGCTGAATTGCAGGGGCGGGCTAACAACATTGCTCAGAATACCGAAGAGAGATTGGGGCGCGGCGCGATCATCTTCCGAGGATCGGATGGCAGCATTGTCGAAATGGCCGGCGCTGAGTATTTGTCAAAGCTCAAAGACATTGTTGATTCCATCGGTCAAATCGATGTGCTCGAATCCGAGTGCTTATTCGCCGAACTTCTTGAAATTCGGCACTTGGCGCGCGAGCTCGCCGTAAACCTCGAACAGGACAAGGCGCAGTTGAGCGATTGGCTAACGGAAGAGCAACTAGCGATAATCGGTGACGCCAATTGATAGTTTTCAGAACGCTTGTACATAGCCGCCACGTGGGAGAAGGACAGACATGAAACCATATACGAGAATGCTACTGCGTATTGTCTTGTTGGCTCTGTTAACCGGTTCTCCCGCGTTCGCCGGAGTGCCTCAATCAACCGGCTACTTGTATTGGGGGCCGCACGAATACTCTTTGAATAGTGGATTGGCAAACGACGCTGCATGGGACGAGATCAGTCAAATATCCACCTATATCAAGTTTGAACGCAGTGAGGCAACCGATCCGAATGGCACCCCTTCGCAATGCACACTGGATGACCTCAAATCAAGATTGCAGGCCGGCAAAGGGATTGTCATTTATGCGGCGCATGGTGGGGCAGGTTCGATTGACTGGGCGGCGATTGACACGTTTGGCGAGGTATCCGAACAAGTAATTCAAGACGCCCTAGACGCCTATGAGGCTGCTGATTCAAGTCTAG
>BQJS01000321.1 GCA_021604825.1 Phycisphaerae bacterium
TCGTCACTTGCCGTTCCTGCATTGACTCAAGCAGGGCGCTCTGCACCTTCGCAGGCGCTCGGTTGATTTCGTCCGCGAGGATGACGTTGGCAAAAAGCGGACCCTTGGAGACTTCAAACGTCCCGTCTTGGGGCCGATAGATCAGCGTGCCAGTCAGGTCGGCTGGCAGCAGGTCGGGCGTGAATTGGATGCGTTGAAACTGGGTGCGAATGCCAGCCGCCAAGCATGATACCGCTGTCGTCTTGGCCAATCCGGGCACGCCCTCGATCAAAATATGACCGTTGGACAACAGCCCCACGCACATCTTGTGAAGCAAATCGTCTTGCCCGACGATGACGCGATGCAATTCTTGTTTCAAACGATCAAACGGTGCGGTTGCAACTTGCACTTCTTCACCGATTTGTTTGACGTCAACCTGGGTCGTGGTCATCGACTAAAGTTCCTCCTACAGCACCAAATTCCGTCATTTTCAGAGCCCCGAATCCTATCACCCCAAGCGAGCAGACGCAAAGATACCGCCGCCCCTGTCAATGTACGTGTCGAAAACTGTAGGGTCCGTAACACAAGCGCAACATGAGCACGAAAGTGCCCGCGTTCGATCCCAGAGTATTCATTGAATTGAAACTAAGATTTGGAGGTGGCTGACTTGATCGCGGTGCGGATTTCGCCCAGCAGTTGCTCGACTTTGAACGGTTTGAACAGCACGGCAGCCAACCCTTCGCGTCGCGCCCGAACGATTGAGTGATTCGGATCGTATCCAAAACCCGTCATCAAAATGACCGGGCACTTGGCATCGCGCTCTTTCGCAGCCGCAAACACTTCGTACCCATTGTTGTTCGGCATCTTGATGTCACTCAAGACCAGGTCGAAAGAACCTTCACCGAGCATTTGGATCGCAACGTCACCATCTTGCGCCGACCGCACGTCGCAACCGAAGCCTTTGAGCACATCACTGACCGTGTCGCGAATGATCTCCTCGTCATCGACGACAAGAATCGACCGGCCTTCCAGCACCGGATCATGGCGTACGGACTTGCGCGAACGACGCCGATCAATCACGCCGGGCTGCTGCTCTGTCATCGCTTTCAGCCCGTCGCGTACCCTGGCGCCATTGTCGCTGATCTCGTTGAGCCGCGCCCGCAATTCGTCGTGACCGATGTAATCATCAATCAACGTCGCTACGTCCGTCAGCATATCGTTGAGCGGACCGCTAATCTCTTCTGAGACATCGCCTTGAAGACGCCCCGTTGTCTTATGCCGTTCGCTGTCGAGCAGGTTGAGGATGTGAATCGCAATGGCGATATGGCCACCAAAGATCTCCGCGAACTGACGATCATCCTCGGAAAACGCCGCGATGCGATCGCTCTCCACATTGAACACGCCAATGACGGTGTCATGAAGCAGCAAAGGCACCGAAAGCGACGATTTTCCGCTTTCGATGCCTGTAATGTAACGCGAATCTTTGGATGTATCGGGACAGAGATAACTCTTCCCGTGTGCGGCAACGAAACCGCAAATCCCGTTACCATCGGGCCGGGCGAAGATCGGAATCTCATTGACCTTCGATGGCATCCCCGTCGAGAGCACCAACTCCAATCGGTTCGTCTTGTGGTCGAGCAGATGAACTGTGAAGCTGTCGAAGTTCATCAGGTCGTGCGTGTACTTGATAATCTTTTCTTCGAGCACATCGAGGCGCTCCTGGGTGTCGAGTTTGCCGATCTGATCGACGTCGAGGCTGACAAGTTCCTTGGCGGCTTTGTTGATCGCCACCAGCTTGCGCTGCAACCGGCGTTGCTGCGTGGCATCCCAGACCACGGCTGACACTTGAATGACGTTGTGCTCTTTGTCCGTCACTGGCGTCACATGAACTTCAAACGTCAGCCCCTCGTCGTCGACCGTAAAGTGGCGACCGCGCAAGTGCGACGGCAAATCAAACTCGCCCTCGGTCGCCCACGAGATCGCTTCACGACAAAGCTCGCCAACGCGCTTTTGAATCGATTCCGGGAACTTGAGCATCTTGGGGCTGGCCCACACAAATTCACCATCGTTGTCGACGACGCAAACGCCCTGCGATGCATGTTCAATAGCCGGGTCAACCGAATGGGCCGACTGATGCAATTGATAGGTCTTGAGCGCATCCGGTGTCACCAAAACAACGTCAACCGGTGATCGCTCGCGGATGAACTCCGCTTCCTGGACGGACGAGGCTGTTTGCACAGAAACGCGATCGCCAAGTTCTTGAAGCAACGAACCGGCTTGATCGAGCGCCTCACCGACCACCAAGACATTCAATTGAGTCGTGGTACTGTCCTGCATAAGATCCTCATCCGAATTGACCCGCGCGATTTGATGCATATCGTCGGGTCAACGTACATCCAAGCCACCAAATTCGTGGCTCATCCATTTGTATTGTAGGACACATTCAATGGTCCGGACCACCCTGGAAATTTCCAAATCCACTTTGCTCTGACCTAATGTATCCAGTCGAAGATCGACAACGCAAGGGGTAACTCATCACTGAAATCTTAATCGGCCCTTGACCTATGGACAATTTGCGGGGCGCGGCGGGAATTGGGAAGTCTGGCAAGTCAGGGTGATTCTGCACGATTGGAGCGATCGCCAAGGCGTGATTCGCTACCGGTGCGGAGGCGCGCGATGTTGGCCCGGTGCCGATAAAGTACGAGCCCAGCGATCAGAATCGCAAACACAATCATCGGGAGATGGCCCACCACTACATCATAACCGTGCCAAAACATACAACCCGTCACGAAGATCGGTAAGCTCAGCGCGGCAACAATCGACGCCAATGAGACCACCCGCGTTACCCACAACGCCAAACCCCAAACAACAAAAGCCAAAACGCCAGCCAACGACAAATACGGATAAATCCCCAGCAGCACGCCAAGCGAGGTAGCCACGCCTTTGCCGCCCTTGAATCGAAGATAGATCGGAAAGCTATGCCCAAGAACACAGCACAATCCTGCCCCCAGCCAAGCCACTTGAATGAGTGTGACAGAGACTCCTGAAGTGCAAGCTTGCTGCGGCAACCAGTGACCGATGGCCAACGTTGGAAGAAACCCCTTTAGCGCATCGAGCAAGAAAACCGCAATCGCCCATTTGCGCCCGAGCACGCGGCCGACATTGGTCGCTCCGGTATTTCCACTCCCCTTGGTGCGAATGTCGATGCCCCGCGTTGTCCCAGCGAGATATCCGAACGGAATTCCACCGACCAGATAACACCCAACGCAAAGCAGGATGGCCAAGGCTGTAAATGACATCAACGTTTCTGCGCGCTTAACAACTGTTCATACAAATGGATGACGGCTTCGGCATGCACACGCATCGTGAATCCGGAAACACTCTTGGGGCGCGTTCGTGTCATTTTTCCTGTCGCGACCGCATCAATCACTCGCATCACAATCGCCGAGAGTCCACTGGCATCGTCCGAGGATTTGAGAACAAAACCGTTCACGCCATTATCGATGACCTCCGAGGCACCATCGTAACGGGTCGTGATCGCTGGCAAACCAACCGAACACGCTTCAAGAACCACTCGGCTACACGGATCGTAAAACGTGGGATGCACAAGCGCGTCAGCCGCATGAAAATATGCGGAAATATCATCCGTGTG
>BQJS01000322.1 GCA_021604825.1 Phycisphaerae bacterium
TTCCGCCGCGCTCTTGTTCGCCGAGTAAACGTCCAACGGAAATTCCGGATGCAATTCGTCTATCGGTTCATGCACCATCGCGCCACACTGCGTGCTTGTGCCAACATAGATCACGCGCGCCGACGGATTCTCCCGCCGCACCGCTTCCAACACGTTAATCGTCCCAACACAATTGATCTGCACATCCAAAATCGGATCGCGATTCGAATACGTGTGCGACGTATGGCCCGCGCAGTGAAAAATAACGTCTTGACCTTGAATGGCACGGCTCACCAGGTTCGCGTCGCGAATATCGTTGATCACGACTTCGATATCACGTTCATAGCCCGTCAAATTCGCCGGATTACCGCCCCCGTGACCAATCAACGAATCGTAAATCGTGACCCGTGCGCCCAATTGCAGACAGCGCAGCGCGAGATTACTGCCGATGAACCCCATCCCGCCGAGAATGAGCACGCGTTTTCCCGCCATCGTTTCAATCAGCATCGCGTTTCACCCTCTGCGCGCACACTCAAAAGCGTGTTTTGCATGTTCTTCCCCCTCCGCTCATTGTAGTCACGCTGCCCGCCAGCCGCAACGGCCTGGAAACACCGCCCACAAATGCGGGAAAATCCTCCAATGAACCCACGCAGACTCCAGTATCTCCAACACGTTGACGCCGAAGACTTGGCCCATATCGGCCAATGGGCGCAAGATCGCGGATTCGCTATCGCCGCCACGCGCCTCCAACACGGCGAAACACTGCCCAGCCTCGACACCTTCGACTGGCTCGTCGTCATGGGCGGCCCCATGAACATCTACGAAGAAGTCGAACATCCGTGGCTCGCCGCCGAGAAAATGTTTATTCGCGAAGCCATCGACGCAAGCAAAACCGTCATCGGCGTATGCCTCGGCGCACAACTCATCGCTGACGTCTTGGGCGCCAAAATTACGCGCAATCCCGACACAGAAATCGGCTGGTTTCCCGTCCGTCTAACACAAGACGCCAAAGACCTCGCCATGTTCGAAACCCTACCCGACACGTTTACCGCATTTCATTGGCATGGCGATCGTTTCGAAATCCCCGAGGGTGCGATTCCAATTCTGGAAAGCGACGCATGTGCAAATCAGGGATTTCTATTCGGCGATCGCGTCCTCGCCTTCCAATGTCACTTGGAGGAATCCGACGAGAGCGTCGGGCATCTGCTCGACAACTTTCAACACGAAATGGTGCCAGGACCGTACGTACAGTCCGTGGATGACGTACGCTCGGGTTGCTCCGCAATACCGGACATGAACGAAATTCTCGACCGCATTTTGGAAAAACTCATGAACATTGACGGAGGTACGATCAAATGATAAAAAGTGCACCACAAAAAGCTACGGTAGTGTTGCTCTTCATGGCGACAGTATCGCTATTCATTCAATTTGACGCCTGCGCTCAGCAAAACGACGATAAGGAATCGGACATGACACCTGGCACCGTACTGCAATCGCTCGTCGGTACATGGGAAGGCACGTGTAAGACATGGTTCAAACCGGACGAACTCGCCGACGAATCACCGATCAAAGGCACGATTCGCGCCCTCAGCGACGGCGTCCTCTACCGGCACGACTACGAAAGCACCATGCTCGGCAATCCGCGAAAGGGCGAAGAGACCATCGCGTTCAGCAAAGGCAAAGACCAATTTCAAATCGCCTGGTTTGATGACTTTCACATGACCGACGGCGTCCTGTTCTCCGTCGGTTCGCAACGCAAAAAGGGTTTCGAAGTAAAAGGCGAATACGCGATGGAACCCAACACACCAATGTGGGGCTGGAAAACCGTCTTCGAAGTCCAGGACAAGGACCATCTCACCATCACCGCGTACAACATTTTACCGACCGGCGAAGAAGGAAAGGCGGTCGAAATTACGTATACGCGCGCGGGCGACTGACCGTCGTCATTTGAAGCTGGCGACCAACCCGGTCACGAGCAGGTACCAGCCGTCGGCAAGCACAAAGAGAATGATTTTGAACGGAAGGGAAACAAACACGGGAGGTAGCATCATCATACCCATGGCCATGAGCGTCGACGCGACGACCATGTCAATGATGAGGAAGGGAATGTAAATTACAAAACCGATGACGAATGCTTGAGATAGCTCACTGGTTACAAACGCCGGAATCAGTACCGTCGTCGGTACATCATCGAAATTTCGGGGCGCCGGTTTCTTCGCGATGTTCATAAACACCGCAATATCGCGATCCTTCGTCTGGCGAAGCATAAACTCCCGCATCGGTGCCAGCCCGGCGTTCCACGCCTCTTGCATCGACAACTCTTCATTGGTGTACGGCACAAATGCGTCGTCATACACCCGCTGATACGTCGGTGCCATAATGAAAAACGTAAGAAACAACGCAAGCCCAACCAACACTTGGTTCGGCGGCGATTGCTGGGTCGCCATCGCCTGACGCAAAAAACCCAACACAACAATGATCCGAATAAACGACGTCGTCATCATGATCAGCGCCGGTGCCAGCGATAACACCGTCAACATGATGAACATGGCAAGCGTCGTCGAAATGCGATCCGGTTGCGCCGCCCCCTCCGCAAACTGGAACAACGACCCGATTCCGATGGTGTCGTCGCCCGTCTCCAGCGCGAACGCCGGCTCGATATACGCCAACCCGCCCAAAATCACGAGTGCCATCGCAAGCCTACGAATCATGCGATGACTCCCGAACATACGCGCGAAGCTGCTCAATTTCGCCACGCAACGAACTCATGTCAATCGCCAAGTCGTCTTCGCTCACATCCAACGACGCGACATCCAATTCCATCATCCGCTCTTCGAGCGTCTGTTTCGATAACGTCTCCCGAAAATCACTGCGCAATGTCGGACCCAACTCCGTCTTCACCGCTTTTGCACCCTCGTCCGACTGCAAAAACTCTCGAAAATCCGCGGCATCATATTCCGCCACCCGGTTGATCGACGTCGGCGTCCATCCCACAACCAAAACGCGATTCGCCGTGCGCACAAAATAGAGGTACGCCTTCGGACTTAACGCAACACGGCCCATGATCGTGCCCAGCTTTGCGCCCGCAAGCAGCGGCGTTCGGCTGCCAAATCGATTCAACAAGTAGTAAACAAACAGCATCATGACCAACACGACGCACAACGCCATCGCCGCCTGTCCAAAAAGCCGGAGTGGTGACCGGGTTTCGCCATCGCGGGTCTCTCCCGCGATCTCGCCATCAACCCCCTCCTGATTCTCCATGAACTCGCCGATACCGTCCCAACGATTCGCATTCGGATCCGGTTCGCCCGGCGGCAGGTCGTTAAGTTCGAGTTCTGGAGGCGGGGTTTCCGAAAACGCAGTCTCCTCCTGGGCCATCGCAAATCCACAGCCCAAAAAGGCGACAATCGATACGGTTTTAGCCAGCGTGCTCATTCGACCGCGTCATCGGCGCCCTGGGTCCGTGGTACGCCACCCTGTATCTCGCCAATGCGAATATGCAACGTGTCACCCAATACCACAATTTCACCCCGCGCCAACGGTAACCCGTTCACAAACACGTCGGCCATTTCGCCCGCCAACTTGTCCAGTTGCACAAGCGACCCGCGGCTCAGTTCAAGCACTTCGCGAACCTT
>BQJS01000323.1 GCA_021604825.1 Phycisphaerae bacterium
CCGAAGTCGAGTTTCTTACTCCGGCGACGTCGCTGTGGACGCTCGAACCAACGATCGGCACTGCCCCGACGGAAGCGTACGCGTACGCGATCAAAACCGGCGAACGGGTATACCAAACACCCGGGGACGACGAGAGCGGCATGCGGTCTCACAAAATCGTTGGCCCCGCACGGCAAGCCCGCCCCGGCGGCCCTTTCCTGTTCCCGGTCGAATTTGAGCACTACGACGATTGCGGCAACGCGATCTGGTCTTTCTCCGGATTGGTCGAAGACCCGGACCAGCCGGTCACTGGGAGTTCGGGCAATGCCCTCGACGAGTATCTAAGCGCGACGTTCTACAAGCGCAACTCTTTCGGCGTCGCTTCGCACACGGTGCTTGACGCCGAGTACGACGCGGTCGTGGATCTTGAAGACGGCGCGGACATCGATGGTGACACGACACTTCATATCAATACCCCCTATCCCACTGGCTGGGGACGCATCGCGGCAAGCGGCCAAACGGCACTCAACCATGTGACGTCGTACAGGTACGACCCAACTACGCGTCAGCTCACGGATGTGTTCTTTCCAAACGGGCGGCGCTGGGCACGACGGATGATCAAGTGGACCGAGGACGTCACCGTGGACGGCGATGGTGACACGATCCCGGACGACGACGATATGGACACGATTCCCGACACTGTCGAGGAATTCTTTCTCCGTGAGTACGTGTTCAATGAACTGGAGTTCACCGGCAACTATGGGCCCGACCCGGACGGCGCGGGACCGGATCCAGCCCCGAAGCTCTACCGGAGTATCACCGAGGGGGAAGTGAATGATCTTCCTCGTGGATCTCTCGAATCATGGTCTCAGCCGGACAAGCGCCGGACGGTCGAATACAAGCTCACACGGGACGCCACCCTCGAAGAATTCCCGCTTGACTTTGATCAGGCGACCGCGCCCGAATTCGGCAGCTACTTTGAAGTAAATTTCCTCCCGGACGCCAATGGGCGAATCACACAGGCCGAGCTACTCGAGCCTGATGATTCCGTAGATGCAACAATCACCACAGTTGGGGTAAAGGAAGTCAATGACCTTGGCGAGGTCTACCGCGAGCGCGATCCGGATGGGACAACGACACGACTTACCCGCAACCCGCTCGGGTTCCCGCTCCGTACCTATGTCGGCACCAACGATATCTCTTGGCCCGGCAACCCAGTTTCCGATCCCGATTTCGACATGGTTCTGCTTGAGAGGGTCGAGTACGGATCATCCCCCAACGACGCGTGGCAACCGACGGTTCTCCGACGGTATCGATCGCAGCCATCGTTCTGGGATGACTTCTACGTGACGCCCGCTTCTGATGCCGAGGGCTATGCCACCGTTATGACCTATGACTGGCGTGGCCGGGTCGTGAAGTCTGTTTCCTACGACAAGGGTGATCCTTCTGCCAATCCCGACGTGCTCAACACGACGTTGACCTACTACGATCACGCGGACCGCCCTTCGCTCGTGGCTCGATTCGGCGAGGGCAATGTCACGGTTGCCGCGTCGGCCGATCCCGGTGAAATCGGCGTTGCTGCAGCGGCGAATCTACTCGACGAGCTGTATGCCGCAGGCAACCTCACCTCTCTGACGCAAACATTCTACAATTCGAATGGTCATCCGTACCGAACCCACGATTACGACACAACCTGGGACACACTCGGTTCAGACGCCCCGTTCCTTGCCAGCTACTCATATGCAGGTCGGAATCAAACGGTTGTGTACTCGCAATCTCCCAGCGCACCGGCGATACGCACTGTTATGGATGGGGTGGGGCGGATTGCTTCCGAGATCACCGCTGATCCGGATGACACCGACTACGAGCTCACCCGGACTGACTACACATACGACGCGGCCGGGAATGTAACCGAAACACGGCGATTTGTGCGGACCGAGTATGATTCGACCGACATCCTGACGGCGACCGGCGCGAGCCCGAACGCTGTGCGCACCAGAGCAGTCAGCTGGTATGACAATCGCAAGAGAACGATTGCGGAAGCGGAACTCGGAACCGAAGCGACTACGTGGATTGCCAACTCGGAAGATTACTCCCGGGATGCTGACGCGCCGTTCTGGGACGAGAGCACACACACTGTCGATCGGCAAGCACTGCCGCTCGATGCGCGGCTTTGGATCACGGTTTACGACGACGACTCAGACCGCGTAGAGTTTTCGATTGATCCGGCGGGCTCCGTGACCCAGTACGTGTATTCCAATGCCGGTCGCCTGCGCACCAAGATAGAGAACGCACAAGCCGCTTCGGATGAGGTCAAGCGCGAGACGACATACTCGTATGATCTCGGCCGCCTTGTTGACATCGTCTCGCCACGACGGCCTGGCGCAGACACTGATGAGTACGACGCAACAACGCGAGTGCTATTCGGCGCGCCTGTACTCGATGAATCGTTCGTCCAGAAGTCACGGCACAACGGCTTGATAGGGTACGTGTTCCTCCGGGACACCGAGACTTGGCCACCGGCACCACACCCGCTCGATGGCACGCCGAATCTGACTGCGGACATAGAGTTGGCGTACACCTTCCAAGGGCTTGTTGCACGGCGTCTCGACCGCCGCGGGCTTGGATTCCACTACGAGTATGATGGCCTTGGACGCCTTAGCGCGATTAAAGTCGTCCACAGGAACGGGTCGGGTACGATCACCGAGGGATATCCGTCATCGTTCTGGCCGACCGGCGCCGCAGTCTCTGCCCTCGTGGAGCACGTGGCGTTCGAGTATGACGACTTCGGCTTCCTTGAATTGATTACGACTTACGACGGCGTTGGTGGGCAGATTCTCACTCAGAACAAGCGGAGTACGAACGCCAGAGGAGATCTGCTGGAAGAGTGGTCCGAGCTCGACCAAGCGGTATCAGAGATGAGCTCCCCGAGCATCTCCTACGGCTGGGATTATCAACAGACAGACCTCTCGGCAAGCCCGGCCGAACCGGGTCATCTCCGGCTCGATTCCATGACCTACGACGGGAGCGCGCCCCGCACGATAACGCTCGATTACGGCACCGACGGACAGCGTGACGACCTGATCTCACGCGTGGTCGCTGCTTCATCGGTCGTGAACGCGGGTACACCGGTGGAGCTGATCGGCTTTGATCTCGCCGGCGATGGGCGTCGAATGTCTGAGGACCGCGCCGACGGGGAGATCTCACTCACCCGAAATGCTCAGGTTGGTGTTTCGTGGCTCGACACGTTCGGTGCCCCTGCCCAACTGCGATACCGCAACTCCGGCAACGCAATTCTCTATCGCGGCAAGCATCTGTACGACGTACGCGGGAATCTATGGACGACTGAGCTTCGACAGGCGGATGTCGGTTCTTCGAGCCGTGACAACATCCGCTCAAGCATTTACAGCTACGATGCCCTGAATCGGCTGACAACTAGCCAAGTGGGCGAGTTGCAGATCGTGTATGCCTCCCCCCCCGGGGAAGATCCGTACCCGACCGAGACTTCGATTGTTTCGGGAACCCTCGTGCGGTCCGACTACTGGTCGATGGATGCCCACGGGAACTGGGTGGGCACCGAAACGCCCGCAGACTTCGATGGTGACGATCGGGTCACGATTGA
>BQJS01000324.1 GCA_021604825.1 Phycisphaerae bacterium
TTTGAAAATCCCAGGCGTTGCGAAAGGCGTATTCAAGGGCGTTCGACAGTCGAAACGGAATGACGTCGGTATCGTCGTCTTCGTCCGGATTGGCCGAGTCACCTTCGATCTCATTGGGGGCGGGATTGCGAAACGATTCGGGCACCTCTGAATCGATCGCGTTGGGCGTAAACGAATACATATCGCCACGCGGGCGAATGTGCCCATCTTCAGCACCGATATCGGCGTCGGAATTGGCACCGAGTGTTTGCTTCTGGCGATGTCGAATGATGTTCGACGCGATGTCGTCGGCGGAATTGATCCAAAATTGATCGCAACCGACACCCACGAACATGATCGCCGACACCGCAGCGCAGCAAACCGCCCGCGCTCGTCTTCGGCAGAACTGCATGATGCTTTTTTTCATAAATGAATCTCAAACCGAGTCTTGAGGAACCGGTCACTCAAGCCGATTGATCCTCCGAAAGCATGTTGCTCATCTGGGGGACAAGCGTCAAGGTAAGTTGTTACAATGTGGTGATGGCTGACAACTTAGCACAAATGCTTGAGCGCCTCGCAAATGAACTACGAAAAGCATCCCGGGTGCTCTGCTTGACGGGGGCTGGCGTATCCGCTGAAAGCGGCGTTCCGACGTTTCGGGATGCCGACGGTTTGTGGGAGGGGGCTCGCCCGGAGGATCTGGCGACGCCTGAGGCGTTTGAACGTGATTCGGCGTTCGTCTGGCGGTTCTATCAATCTCGGCGGCAAAAGTTGCTATCCGTTCTGCCCAATCCCGCCCATGAGGTCATTGCTCGCTTTGAGTCCAGGTTTCCCGAGTTCAATCTGGTGACGCAGAACGTGGATGGCCTGCATCAGTTGGCTGGCAGCAAGCGAATCCTCTGCTTGCACGGTGACATCTGGATCGATCGCTGCACCGTTTGCGGATTTGAGAGTCGGGTGACGGAGGCGGTCGATCCCATGCCCAAGTGTGCCACTTGCGGTGAACTGGCCCGTCCCGGCGTCGTCTGGTTCGGCGAAATGTTGCCCGCAGGCGTGTTTGAAAGGGCCGTCGAATACGCCACTGAAGCAGAGGTGGTGCTGGTCGTCGGCACGAGCAGCCAGGTCTATCCAGCCGCCTCTCTCGCGGAGATCGCCAAGCAAAGCGATGCGTTCGTCGCTGAAATCAATCCGAATGCGACGTCATTTTCAGGCTCAGCCGATCTCGTCATTCCGCACAAAGCCGGCAAAGTGTGTCCGGAATTGGAAATGAGGCTGCCAGAGACCGCACAAAAGTAGAATTTGTTACAGAATGCTTACGAGGGTCCGTTGGCGCATTATATGGGCGCAGGAATTGACGGTGATTCCTCGGACTTTACGCCACGATTGTCGCGCCAAAAACCTTGCCAGCTTTGCTTTGTGCATCTATCCTTTCCCGCTCAACAATCGTCACCTCTGACGTCTTAAACTAGGCTTCGTGAAACCGGATTCGTTGACCCATGAGTACCGCCGCTGCAACCAAACCGTCACTGACCAGCATACTCAAAGACGATCTGCCGGCATCTATTGTCGTCGTTTTCGTCGCGCTACCACTTTGTATGGGCATCGCCATTGCATCTGGCGTACCCGTTGCAGCAGGTATCATCACCGGGATCATCGGCGGCATCGTTGTCGGAGCCATTTCAGGTTCGCCGCTACAGGTGAGCGGTCCGGCGGCTGGCTTGACGGTCATCGTGTATGGCATCGTCAGCGATCCGAAGTTGGCTGCGTTCCTTGGGATCATTGTATTGGCCGCCGGCGTGCTTCAAATGGTGGCTGGAATTTTCAGATTGGGCCAGTGGTTTCGGGCTGTCTCACCTGCGGTCATTCAAGGCATGCTCGCGGGAATCGGCGTGATCATTTTCTCGCAGCAGTGCCATGTCATGGTGGACGACAACCCGCGCAAGACGCCAGTCGAGAACATCCTCTCGCTTCCCGAAGCTTTCGAGAAGGGCGTGTTTCCTCTCGATTGGTCGCAGCACCACCAAGCCGCCTATGTCGGGTTGCTGTCAATCGCGATCATTGCCTTGTGGCCGGTCATCATCCCCAAAAAACTCAAGTCGATACCAGCTCCGTTGATCGCAATCGTTATTGCGACGGTTATCTCCTATGTGATCAAGATGCCAATTCTCAAAATCGAACTCAACGCCAACCTGCTGGAATCGTTTGCGTGGCCAGGGGTTGAATCGATGAAAGCTCTCGGCGACGTCAACGTACTCGTCGCGGCAGTGACGATCGCGGTGGTCGCTAGTGCAGAGACATTGCTGTGTGCGAACGCCGTCGATCAATTACACACCGGGGCGCGAACCAAGTACGACAAGGAACTGTTCGCACAAGGCGTTGGTAATTCCCTTTGTGGTTTGTTCGGCGCATTGCCAATGACAGGCGTAATCGTGCGTAGTTCGGCCAACGTTGGTGCGGGGGCCAAGTCGCGGTTTTCAGCGATATTTCATGGTATTTGGCTTCTGGGGTTTGTTTGGTTTCTGACCGATCTGTTGGCTCACGTGCCACGAGCGAGCCTGGCCGCGGTGCTTGTGTTTACCGGCTACAAACTCGTCAACGTCAAAGCCGTCAAAAAAATCTACAAGGAAAGCCCAAGCGAAGTACCGATCTTTCTTGTGACAGTCTTCTCGATCGTATACTTCAACCTCCTGGTCGGTATCGCGATTGGGTTCGGTCTGGCGATTCTCAAACTCGTGTACACGTTCTCGCATCTCTACGTGAAACTTGTTGACGACCCGGAGAACAATATCGCCCATTTGCATTTGCACGGTGCGGCGACATTCATCCGTCTTCCCAAGTTGGCCGGCGCGCTAGAGCGCGTCGCGGCGACTCGCGAACTGCACGTCTACATGGAAGATTTGGACTACGTGGATCACGCCTGTCTAACTCTGCTGGTCGATTGGGAAGACCAACACAAAGCCACCGGTGGAACACTCAAGATGGATTGGAGTGAACTTCATCCGCGCTTCCAACGACAAGGGCTGTCCCCGTCGGAAAAAACAATGACGCGGCGCAGCGATGCCGAAGCTTTGCGCGTATGAACCCATTGCTCCGTTGACGCCACCATCGGCTTCATTCGATTCAAAATTAAATCGTAGCAAATGAAACAGTGTCATCGCGCGGTGACTCGATTGAACCTTGAATTATCGCAGCGCGGTTTCTAATTGTCGCGCTAACTCTGCGCGCAAATGGTTTTCGGACGAAGTGAATGGTCGAAATGGGCGCGGGTGGCTGTTAGAATCAAGAGTCTCTGCCGGGGTGAAATCGTCCTTCTTTGGAATCACGTCCATGATGCTATCAACGCGCTGGGTCTTTACCCTTGCGGTTACAATTCTCGGATTCAACGTCGCGCTCCATGCGAACACCGTCGACATCGATCCGTACCCGGTGACGCCTGATGTTCCAGTGCTTATTCAATACGACCCAGCCGGTCGAGTCCTTGAAGGTGTACCAGGCGTCCGGTTGCACTACGGATTCAACGATTGGGCTCAGGTAATTTCGCCTGACCCGGTGATGACGTGGAATGCGGTTGACTCCGTTTGGGAATTGGTCGTCACTGCGCCGCCCACCGCGTCAAAATTGG
>BQJS01000325.1 GCA_021604825.1 Phycisphaerae bacterium
ACAGCGAATATCATGGCGTAGACGGTGCCTTTGAAACTTCCGAAAATGAGCGGGACCATGCTCATTTTGGGCTCAAAATCGTCGCTCCCGGAAGACGATTGCCACGTCAATGATGGTTCGGGGTAGTTCTCGTACCACACCGGGCCGAATAGTGTCTTAGCGTTGGTTTCGGGATGCGGCGCGTCCATCGCCCACGCGCTCAATTCTCCATCGTTACTCAGTACCGCCAATCCATTGCCGCGCGCGGAAAGGCCAAGCAACGCGGCGCCGCCATCTACCGGGACGGTGAACAATTCGCGTTCGGCTGTCATGTGCCACGCGCGCAAACCGCCATCGGCGTCGTTGGTGAAAAACACCTTCGCGTGGCGGGCCGGCACGATTTCCGTAACGACCGCAGGCTGATTCGGGAACACATGAATTTCCCGGAGATCGGCGCCGCCGCCGTCTTCGTTCGTCACATTAAACCAGGTGGACACGGAGCCCGTTGAGTCTGCTACGGCAAGAGACACATCGCCGAAGATCATCGCTACGCTTGTAATGGACGTTGTTTCCTGGCGGATTCTGAAGTGGTTGAGCCGCCGTGCGCTACCGGGCTCGCGTAAATCCCAACGCCCCAAATAGCCTTCGCGCGAGCCTACATAAAGCGTATTGCCTTCGGTGTCCATCGCAATGGCGGTGATCTCGCCTTGCGTCACGTCGTCGATCGTTTCCGTGTACGGCGTACGTTCACCTTCGTCCAGAAATCCGGCACTCACACGGACTTGATCCACCTGCAGGCCACCGGACGCGGTCAGCGTCACACGGGTCGAAGCATCGTCTTCGCTGAGCCGGCCGATCGACAGGACGGTTGAATTCAACGGAACGGAATCGAATGTACCCAGCGTTTCAACTGATCGTGTTACGCGGCGGGTTCCAGCGTCATCAAATTCGGGGAGCATTTTGACGCGAATGAGACTCATTGCGCCGTTATCCCAGGTCAACGCGAAGTCGCCGATTGGCCCCATGCCGGCCGCATACACCACGGAATTTGCGCCTTCAGGACGGGCGACCGCGTAGGTCTCTGACACCTCGCCCAACGGCAGCACGTGCATCGTGACCGTGCCGGTTGCATCGATCTCATACGCCGTTTCCATGTACTGCCCGACCCCCACGGCCAAAATGGGCGCACGGGGCAATTCGCCGGCACGCAAATCGACCAAGGGCGTGACCGTTGCCGGAAAAAAGAGGGGCAGTGCAACGCTTAGCACAAGCATGAGGATCCCCAGCACGGCAGCCACGACCAACATTCCGCCGAGGGTAATGACGACGGAAGCTGCGCGGTCGAAAAATTTAACGCGTGCGAGTGCTTTCGGATTCATGTTGATTGTTGGGCAACTGGCGGAGCCGTAATATCGCTAAAACGCCCTGACCGGCAGCGCTGGTCAGGGCGGGTGAAATTCTGTTGGGAAACGGTAGCCGTGCTACTGAATAAGATCAAGCTGCTTCTTCGCGATACTCGCGGGCAAGGGCAAATACCCATCTTTTGCCACAACCTCCTGCCCTTCTTTCGACAGGACCAAGGTCAAGAATTCCCGAATCAGCGGATTGATGTCTTCACCCGGCTTCTTGACCACATAAACGTACAGCATGCGCCCGAGCGGGTATTTGCCGGAAAGAACGTTCTCGTAGGTCGGCTCGTACGCCTCACCACCGTCTGACTTCGAGATTGCGATGGCCTTCACACCGGAAGTCTTGTAGCCAATGCCGGAGTAGCCGATGCCGCCGCGGTCACCGCTCACGCCCATCACAACGCTTGCGCTACCGGGCTGCTCTTTCACCGCATCTTTGTAATCACCCTTAAACAACGCCTTTTCCTTGAAGAATCCGTAGGTTCCCGAAGCAGAATTACGGCCGTACAGACTAATCGGAAGATTCGACCACGTGCCGCTCATTCCCGCTGTTCCCCACGTGGCGATGTCCGATGCCGCACCACCCGAGCGGGTCTTTGAGAAAACGGCGTCGACTTGTTTCAATGAGAGCGATTCGATCGGGTTGTCTTTGTGGACATAGACCGCCAACGAATCGAGCGCCACACCGATCGCCGTTGGCTCGAATCCGTAGGTCTCCTCGAATTTCTGAATCTCTTCGGCTTTCATCATACGGGACATGGGCCCGAGTTGTGCGGTCCCGGAGATCAGTGCGGGAGGCGCCGTGCTCGATCCTTTGCCCTCAATCTGAATGTTCACGCTGGGATAGGCTTTTCGAAATGCCTCCGCCCAAAACGTCATCAAATTGTTGAGCGTATCGGAACCGATACTGTTGAGATTGCCGGAGATGCCATCGGTTTTCTCGTAGGTCGGCAGTGCCGCATCAACATCCGCGACGGCGGAGCCCGCGAAGACACAAACTGCTGCGAGCACAACGCAAGCGCTTTTGGCCAAGAGAGTTCTATTCATCAGACATACCTCGCATCGTTATATTCCAACATGACCCTTCGCTTCAGTAGATCACCACAACGTCAGCGTTTGGTGTGCAGCGCGCGAGATTTACCGCAGCGGCAACACCACGCTGCCCTTGAGTAAGCCTGTTTACTGCGCGACATTGCCCACCGGCACCTCACGATCCCGACCCATACAATATTTGACGGATGTTAGCATTGCGTTAGCGTCGAGACGGCTCACACCGATGCACCGTCTTCCTGCTCGAAATGGGCGGGAAAACGCAGTGAAAAGGTACTTCCCTCGCCTGGCCGGCTTTCGACGTTGACGGAGCCACCGTGCGCTTGAGCAATGTGTTTTACGATCGCAAGCCCTAGCCCAGTCCCCCCCAGATTTCGACTCCGCGCGCGGTCCACACGATAAAACCGTTCGAACAATCGCGGGAGATGGCGCGCCTCAATACCGGTGCCTTCATCCGCAACGGCGATCACTATCGAATCCGCCGATCGGAACCCACGTAGAACAACGCGATCGCCCGGCTCACTGTATTTAACCGCATTCTGAACCAAGTTCGTAACGGCTTGCCCAATCAGTTCTTCGTGAATCAATGTAGGACCACAATCATCGCATTCGACGTCGATGTACACGTTCTTCGCGGCCGCTTCGTCGGAACACTCACGCTGTGCCGCACACAACACTGTACGGATGTCGCCGGGCGCCAACAATCCGCTGCGCGCGAGCCCCCCTTGTTCTAGGCGCGACAGTGTCAGCAGATCGTCAATAATCGCGTTGAGTCGATCGGTTTGCCGCATGACGATTTGCAAGAAGTGCTCCGCGTGATTCGCTTCAATCGGGGAACCATCGAGCAACGTTTCGACGAAGCCGGCGATGGATGTAATCGGCGTGCGCAATTCGTGTGAAACGTTGGCCACAAATTCGCGGCGCGCTTCTTCCAACCGCCGCAGCCAGGTGATGTCGTGGAGCACCACCACCGCGCCACGGGTATCCCGTTGTTCGGAACGCAACATCGTCCCTCGCGCCTGCACCACCCGGGGCTCCGGCATCAAAATCGAAAACTCCCGTTCAATCAATTCGCCGCGGTCGAGTGTGTCGGTGATCAATTGTTGAAGCTCTGGATTCCGCACGACTTCGTAGACCGGCCGGCCTTCAGCATCCG
>BQJS01000326.1 GCA_021604825.1 Phycisphaerae bacterium
CCCTGACTGAGACAGCCGATCCACCGCATCCTTGAAATTGGACATGTGCGGGCCGGTGATGATCTGCTTGGCCAACGCCGCAACCTCCATCGGGTCAGACCCTCCCATCGGCACCAGCGACCGCCCCACGAACACTATATCAGCAAGCGAATAAAACTTGCGAAGCTCGCCCATCGTATCCCCCAAAAAAACCACGGGGTGAGGGTGCCCAGCCCTTTCAGGGTGGGGGACAGACGAGTCCGTGTCACCCGTCCGATCACTTCGACGAACACATTCAAACCCACGCCTCTGAACCAGCGCCGCCACCTCATCAAACCGCTCCGGCTTGCGAGGGATCAGCGCAAGTTGCATATCCGGTGCCTTCTTTCGAAGGTCCTCGTAGGCATCAAGAATCATCGACTCCTCACCCGGCCCTGTGCTGCCGCAAACCCACAGCGGCGAGCCCTCGTCAATCCCCATCTCTGCCGCCAACTCGGTTTGCCCTTCAATGTGGTCCGCAATCTCCGCGGTATCCCACTTAACCGAGCCGGTGATCTCGATGCGGTCATCCGCCACTCCCAGCCGCTTGAAGCGATTGGCGATCGGATCATCCTGCGCCCCCACCCACGTCAGCGATTTGAACATCCGTCTGGCCAGTGGGCCCAGCATCGCCAATCGATTGCAGCTTCGTTCAGTCAGTCGGCCATTGATAACGCATACCGGGATGCCTTTCCCGGCGGCTATCGTGGTCAGGTTGTACCAGACCTCCAGTTCGACCAGCACGATGGCGGCTGGCTCGATGGTTCGGATCGCATTCTTAATAGCCCAACTGAAATCGAGCGGATAGCGAAACACGCGGGGAGCGCCGAACAACTGACACCCTCGGGCAAACCCCGTGTCCGTCGTCGTTGATATCACAACCTCCAAGGTCGGGTCGGCTGACTCCAACTTCTCGACGAAGAGTCGGGCGGCGTTGATCTCACCCAGAGACACTGCATGGACCCACACCCGCCGCTTGCCCGACGACTTTGCATGTGACTCCCTGGGGCCAAAGAGCTTTTCGCGCCATCCGGTTCGGTTCTTTCGCTGAACGATCATTTGATACGTCAGGAACGGTATGTATGCGATCCCTGCGAAGGTATAAATGACGTTCGCGAACCACGACATCAGGCGCAAACTCAGAGGCATTGGACAGGAAGGTTGTGACATGGGGCACGATGGTAGGGTCCGACGCTTTGCCAAGCAACCACCAAGCTCTGGTCGCCTTGACTTGCAGCGGAAACTTCTGAAGATGCGCGGAGTGAGCAGCCATTTGCGCGACTTGGCCCCCGACGCTTGAGTCACGCATTCGCTTCTGGTCCTCGGACCGCCGGCCAATTCAATATGGGAACTTCGTCTATGACAACGGACTCATCGGCCCTTGCCACCTTGCCCACGGCCAAACGCGTCGCCCTTTTGAATCGTGATGATCGGCTGTTTCACTTGATTCTCGCCCAGCAGGTCCAGCGTGAAACCATCGATCACCTCTGCAAACTCGCCGAGATGATCCGAACGGTCGCCGAATCGCGGCAAGGCGTGCATTTCCTACGGACGCTGCTTAGCCACAAGCGGGCGATGCTCTACTTCATTCAGCCGTCCACCCGTACGTTCTTATCGTTTGCGTCAGCGTGCCAGATTTTGGGGATGCCATACGACGAAGTTCGCAATCCATCCGTTTCGTCTGAGATCAAGGGCGAGACCGAAGACGACACCATTCGCGTGCTGAGCCAGTACTTCGACTTGATCATCATGCGCCATCCGGTCGAAGGTTTCGCCGAAACGATGGCCCATGAACTCGACGCCCTGCATCTGTCGATTCCGATCGTCAACGGTGGCTCGGGCAAAGATCAACATCCGACTCAAGCGCTGCTCGACATCTACACGATACTGCGGAGCTTCGCAGACGAATTGGGGCCGCAAGGGATTCCCTCATTTGCGCACGATCGAATGGCTGGCAAGACAATCGCGTTTGTAGGTGATTTGAAGCGCGGTCGCACGGTACGAAGTTTGGTGTACCTGCTGTGTCGCTATCCGGGTGTGCGATTGAAGTTCGTGTCGCCGCCCGAGTTGGGCTTGGAGCACGACATCATCAGCTATCTGAACCGCAATGAGATGGAATACGAGATGGCCGACGATCTTGGCGCGATCATTGGCGATTGCGACGCCGTCTACATGACCCGCCTGCAAGATGAATACGACGTTAAGGGCGAATCCAAGGCGATCGACTACGATCGATTTCGGCTATCCGCCGATATGTCTCCCAAGTTCAAACCCAATCTGGCGATCCTGCATCCGTTGCCTCGCCGAAATGAGTTGGACCGAGCGCTCGATACCGACCCGAGGGCGCGCTATTGGGATCAAGTCAAGAATGGCATGTGGATGAGGGCCGCGATCATCGCATTCATCTTCAATGCCGACGCCGCGATCCTCGACCACTTTCAAAGCCACTACACGTACTGACTTGATTCAGTTCTTGCTGCTCCTCTACAACGCGAGGTGACCGCCCCTATGGTCCTGGGGGCGGAGGCGGATCGTCACCGAAGGGATCATCACCCGGTGGCGGAGGTGGAAAATCACCCCCAAATGGATCGTCGCCGAATGGGTCATCTCCAAACGGGTCATCGCCAAATGGATCATCGCCGAAAGGATCGTCACCAAACGGGTCGTCTCCGAACGGATCGTCTCCTGCAGGGTCACCACCCTCACAGAATACGGCAACGCAATCCTGAAGAATGAAATCACCCAGCGAACCGCACTCACCGGCGGTCCCACCAGTATCGCGACACATTTTGCGCGCTTCGTCTGCGTCCTGACGGCACAGTTCTTTGCACTCTTCAAGCGAATCGCCTCCAAAGTCGTTGGGATCAATCGGATCAATGTCGCCGTCGATCGGCCCCTGATCACCGTGGACTCCGCAGTTCTGGAAAAGGCAGTGGTCAACAAAGTCGCGTGCCTCCTGCCGACAGATTTGCGGATCGACACCGTCGGCTTCGCACTCGCCAATGATCTGATCGCGTTGATCTTCGCAAACCGCACCGCAGTCGAACGCGCCATCACACTGATTCAGCACACAGTCTTCGAACGACCTGCGTGAGCGGGCAGCACATTCGTCAAACGAAGCGCCACTGTCATTGCAAGCGTCGAAGAGCCGATCGGCTTGATCGGCGCAGTTGTCTTCGCATTCGAAATCAGCACCGCACTCTTCAGCAATGCAATGGTCGATCAAATCTTCGGCGACGGTTTCGCAGTTTTCATCACTGCTGTTGCCTTCCAGACACTCATCGACGAACAGATCGAAGTCGTCAACGCAGAATTGCTCGCAGTCGGCTTCCTCGTCGCATTGTTCAAACGTGCAGTACATCCGCGCTGCTCGACCAGCCGCTGCGCACAATCGTCGATTGCCTCCGGAGGCCATGCACTGGCGGCGAACCTTTGCGCCGAAGCGATGACAATGGAATTCGCAATCGAGCTCTTCAGAACACCGTTCAGCCAAGCACTGAGCCAAGACTGCGTGGGATCGTGCTGCACAGTTTGCGTCACCGACATTGTTGAAATCGCACTCGAAGAAC
>BQJS01000327.1 GCA_021604825.1 Phycisphaerae bacterium
CACCGATGGGGTGCCGCCCTGGGAACGCTTACCGAAAATGGCGGGCTTGTTCCCGCTGTATGAATTGAAACCCGGCGCACAGGTGCTGTGCGAAGTCGCCGATGGCGACGCGAATTTTCCGCTCGTGGCATTTCATCGGTATGGAAAAGGCATCGCGCTGGCCTGCGGGATTTCAGCGACATGGCAATGGAAATTCCAAACGCCCGCGGACGATCCATCGTATCAAGCCTTTTGGAAGGAGATGGTGTTGGTGCTCATGGAAGGCCAACAGGATCTCATTCATGTTGGTGTAAGCCCCGATGTCATTTCAGTGGACGGCGAAACGTCGATTCGCGGCACGGTGCTCGCTGAAAATTTTGAATTGAACCGGACAGCGCCCGTCACGATCGCCGTTACCGCACCTGACGGTTCGGTTGAAGAAGTAGCGCCGCGTCCCTCAACGGAAGAAGGGTTCACCTTCGAGCAAGCCTATACCCCCCGGGAAGCCGGCATTTACCATGTCGTCGCGCGATCCACCGTTGAAAGCACCGGGGCGGAAATCGAACACGAAACCGTTTTTCTCGCGACCGGCGAGTCGCCGGAACTGTCCGAGATCGATCTGAATGACACCGTATTGCGCCAAATCGCGATGGCCAGTGGCGGCGCATACGTCCATCTGTCGGAGTACGAAACGCTGCACGAAAAGATTAAACCGTTGGAAGGTTCGCTATACAAGCATTCGGAGGAGAGCGCCTGGGATTCCAAATGGCTGCTCATCGGGATGCTCGGACTTCTAATCGGGGAATGGGCGTTTCGCCGGGCCGGAGGACTCGCATGACCTACCTTCGACGTATACCGAAAACTCGAACCGTGGGGTTGGCGGTGGCCGCGTGCGTAGCGTTGGTCCTCGTATCCGGAACGGTCTTTGCCCAGTTTCAGCAAAATGCACCGTCGAGGGCGCAAGCGTGGATCGACGACGATCCGAACGCCCTCGTTTTTTCGCGATTCCAGTTCACGACCCTTACCTCGTCGGTTCAAGACCGTTGGGATGTGATGCCGCATTTCGATGATTTGCTGTTGGACTACGTGCGCCGGAATACCAACATCAAAGTCTCGACCAAACGCTGGCATGAACGCGTCATCCGCGTCGACGATTTTGAGAAAATTTATACAAACCCAATTCTCTTTATGACCGGTGAAGGGAATTTCCGGTTCTCGGACAAGGAAGCGAAAACGTTGGGCGAATACTTCAAGCGCGGTGGCTTCCTGTACGCCGACGATTGCTACGCGGATCGCGCGCCACACGATCGGTTCTTTCGCGTGTTTTCGGAAGAAATTGAGAAGGCGCTTCCCGGACATCAAATGAAAGTGATGCCCTACGACCACCCGATTTACCACTGTTTCTATGACTTTGAACAAGGCGCGCCGTGGTGTAAAGGGGTGCGTCATCGCGATATGGGCCTGTTCTACGAGGATCGTCTCGTCGCCTTTCTCACCGCAGGCGATGTCCATTGCGGATGGGGAAACCGGGTTACACCGCCCGGCCTGCAGGAACCGTGTCTCAAGATGGGTGTCAATATCATCGTGTACGCGTTGACGCACTAAGGATTGAACCATGCCGTTTCAACTCAAACTCACCGTCTTCCTTCTCGCAGGGCTCGTCGTATCGCCGATGGCTTGGGCGGCGGACTGCGTATGGTTGGTCGCGGGTGCTGGCGGCGAACCGAAATATGAAAACGAATTTCGCCGCGCCGCCGAAGCCGTATACACATCGTTAATCGAGACGCACCATTACAGCGCCGACCACGTCCGCTTGTTCGGTGCGTCCGATGAAACGCCAGGGAAGATCGATCAGGACGTGACGCTGGACGAGTTAAAGTCGGGCTGGACCGAACTGGTTGAAACGGTTCAACCGGACGATACGTTCCTGTTGATCTTGCTCGGCCACGGCCAATCCGATTTTGTCGAGCCGAAGTTTACCCTCAAAGGGCCCGATCTCGGCGGCCAATTGCTCACAACGATGTTTGAAGCGCTGCCCGCAAAAGAGAAAAGCGCGATCTTGTCGTTTCCGTGTTCGGGGCACTTCAGCGAACTGCTCTCCCCGGTTGAAGGCGTCAGCGTCATCGCCTCCACGGACGGACCCCGGCAGATCTTTCACTCCGTGATGCACGGGTTCCTCTTGCAAGCGTTTCAAGACGAATGGTCGGACCAAGACGGTGACGGCGCGCTGACCATTTATGAGCTTTACCAGTACCTTTCCGGCGAAGTAGACGATTACTACGCGGGCCAGGACTTTGTGCAAATTAGCAACGTCTCGCTGGACGACAACGGTGACGGGCGGGTGACGACCACAGCCGAAGGCATGGATGCCGGCGACGGGGAGCGCGCGCGCACGCGACGCCTCTGCCCAGCGCCCGGTTATGTGGAAGAACCCGAAACGCCGGAGGACGCCGAATCATGAGCATCGATTCTCGAACGATGAAATACGGGACCAGAATGGTCGTTGCGTTGTGCATCGCATGGGCTCCCTTCGCCGGTGCGGCCGATTCGATTCAGGAAGCGTACAGCCACGGGAAGTGGGCCGATGCGCGCGAAAAGATTGGCGCGATTGCACCGTCGGATCTCGCGGCGTGGATTCCCGCGCAGGAGATGCTGATTAGAATCACGTTTCTCGAAGGCCGCATCGAGGAATGCAATGCCGCAGCCGCGGCGCTGCTCAACGCACAACCCGGTAATGCCACCGCGACGTGGTTTTCGGTGAACTGTGCGTTGCGAACAGGCGCATACGAACACGCGAATCGGTTGACCGAGTCCTGGATCGCCTCCGGGGATCAGCCCATTCGCGCACATGCACTTCGTGCCGATGTTCTGGAAGCGAACGGCGACGCCGATGCCGCGAACGTCCTTCGCCGATCCGTGATTCCCATGCTGAACCAATCGCAGCAGTTGGATGTGCCGAACCTTGTTGCGGGGGCCCGCGCGCTCCGCAAGCTGGGCGAGTTTGAAGCGGCGAACCAATGCATCCAATTGGCGCAGGACATGGACAAAACCGATCCATTCATGAAACTCGAAAAGATCCGGTTGTATCGGGTGACACAGGGCTATGCCATCGCGGAAAAATCGGCCTACGAGATGACCAAGTCGTACGCGTCGATCCCCATGGCCTATTCCGAATGGGCCGATGTGAAGTGGGATATGCGGACCAAAGAGGAAGACGTCGTCGCCCTATGCGGCATGGCGCTCAAGGGCGATCCCACGCTGCTCGATGCGCGTTGTCGGCTGATGTTTTACGCCTTGCTCAAGGACGATTTCGCGTTGTGCGACGATTTAATTCAAGAAAATCTCGCCATTAACGCGCTCCATCGCCGCACGCAAAATTTCCATCGCGCCGCGCGGTATCTCAACAGCGATAAACTCGATACGACCGACAAGAGCGACGATGCAACGTTCGCGGAACTTATGGTCGATCTGATGACCGCGAAAAACGAGTACGCGCAGAGCTTGAACTGGGCGAAAGCCTATGCCGAAGCCGAACCCGAATCCCCGTTTGCGCTCTATAAACTGGGATTGGCGACGTTTCGCTCAGGCAATT
>BQJS01000328.1 GCA_021604825.1 Phycisphaerae bacterium
TGCATGGGCATCCCGCTGGTTAAACGTGCCGCGTCCCGATCCGGAATCCTCCGATACGGTTATACTCCGCACTTCGAGTCCCTCCTGGTTGAGGCTGTCACGCAAATGATGCGTATGAGCCTCCATGGCATCACGCACCACCGCGCTGTCAGACATGAACCGGACGCTCAACGACTCCTTCGTCGAAATCACTTCGACTTGAACTTCGCCCAACGACTCTGGGACCAGCCGAAGCGTCATCCGATGTTCACCGTTGCGCGCGAGATAGCGAACACTCCGAACCGCCGCTTGCGCAAGATCCGACAGCGTCGTACGCGTTGGCCGTTCCGGCGCCTCGGGTGCGGCGACGGTCTTGGGGGCTTCCGCGCCCAATTCCGCCGGAGCAATCGTTGGCGAAACACGCGATACATCCGCCACCGGAGCAGTCGCGCTATCGCCGGCTGTCACAGGAACAAACGTCGGCGCTTGTGGACGCGGTACGTTCACAACGCTTTCCGATGAACCCATGGCAGGTTTCGCAAACGCCTCAATGGCCTTGCGCAACCCCGTCGATGGCGACTCTTCCGTGGCACGCAACACACTTAACGACGGTTTTGTTTGCTCGAAATCAAGGCCATCCGGCGAATCCGGATCTGATTTCGCAAACGTGTTTACGTCGTCCGTCTGTTTCGTAGCCACGTTGCCCGATGCCACAACGCGTGCATCCGCCGGTGACACAGGCGGAGCCGTTTGCGTGGTCTGGTCAACCGGCGTGGACAGCGTCGTCGAAGCCGACGACTTCGTCCCCGTCAGCAGCGCGGCCGGTGTAGGCGGTTGTGCGGTCGGTTGCGGCACCGGTTTGGGCGTTGCTTCCGCCTCCGTTGCGTCAACCGGAACCGGCGCAGGTGTACTCGAAGTCGGCTCGACATTCGTAGCCCGAACCACATTCACCGCGCCGTCAGCGTTCGCCGGCACCGGAGTTCCAGTACCAACCGGAACGTCGCCACCGGGTTGTGTTGTCGCAGTCGATGCCGAATTCTGCACCGGCGACGCCGCAACCCCGGAGACTTCCGATTGTGCTGCCGTTGCCACGACAACCACCGGACCCTGAGCAGGCGCTGCATCCGCAACCAAAGTGGTCGCCGTCGAAGCAACTGCTTCGCCAACAACCTCTCCGGTCGCACCGGCCACAATCGCCGGTTGTTCGGTCGCGCCCTCCACGGCCTCCGTCGCATCCGTCTCGTCGACAGCCGTGTTCGCCAACGCATCCGCCGTACCTTCGTCACCGGTTGCATCCGGATTCGAAGACCCAACGCCCGCCGCTTGCTGAACCGCCGTCAACGAAGCGAGCAACGCCGCGAACAAACCGCCCGAACCTTCGGACGCCGCCGCGCCGCCCTCGCCGTTCCCCCCAACCGATGACGTACCCGGTTGAGAGGGTGTCACATTCCCTGCAATAGGCAGGGGTGTACTTGGTATCACCACATTCTTCACCTCCCTTCGTTTAAAGCTATTTCATAAGCAGCGCGAAACACGCCAAAGCAAGACGTCATCGAAAATGACACCTTCGCTCGTCACGTTCGCCGCTGCGAAATGACATCTGGACATGAAACTAAAGTGCGCACGACAAGAACGTGTACGCACGGATGAGGCGACAAGAAATATTTCGGGGGACTTAAGAAGTACTACAAAATTGCGTCATTCGCACGCGCGTCACTGCGGCGAAAATTCCTTTTCGTTATTCCCAATAACGAAAAGACGAACGGCGCGGCAATCTCACCCCACCGGGAGCGACTGTTGTGCGATGAACAGCCTGGCGCCAATCGTGTGGTATTTCGAAGAGCGCACAGAGTGTGGTGAGTAATTACCACGATGCTCTCCGCGCTGCATCCCATTGGGAGTGCGCAAGCTTGCTTGCGCTTTTACGCAGGAAGCTTGCTTCCGTCGCGAACCGAGATCCGTCAATGACCCGTTGGCGATCACGGAATCAACCCCAAAGCGGCGGCAAGCCACCGCAAAGAACCGCAACTAATACTTACTTTGCTGCAGAACGTCCAGGATGATCCCCGCCTTAGACGGCCCATTCCCCGTGTCCATAACGTTCAGGATGTTTCCGCGAACGTCTTCATCAATCAACAACAGTATCGACGCCACCTGTTCCGGCGACCACTCCGACAACGCCGGCGCCGCCTTCTTCGGGTCCATCGCAGCGATGGTATCCGCAGCCGCCTGAATCCGCGCTTGCTGGTCTTCATCCGCCGTGTCCAGCATCAATTCAACTTGCGCAATCAATTGCTGAAGCTCGGTCCGCAATTCGCCATTCTGCCGCTGCAACATTTCAAGTTGTTTGCGTTCTTCCTGCAAGGCTTTCTGCTCTTCGTCCAGCTTCATCGCACGCTCATTCAACGCGCTCGCAACATCCAATAAACCGTCCGGCGCTTCCCCCGGATCTTCCAACGGCGGCGGCGGCCCATTCATAATGCGCGCGAGACCTTCCGAATTCAGATTGCCCGTCAAGGCCAAGATAATCGCCAACGTTCCCACGAATGCAATTATCGCCATCAACAGGATTCCGATCAGTTTCATGAGCGATCCTTTCGGCGCGCTACATACGCCCGCCCCGAGGCAATTTCATCATTCGTCCGCTGCTCCCAATACCGATCATCGTCAGCAACCGCCGCACGATGCCGTACTTGGAGCCGTTCAATCACTTTCTTCTTTAAAATTGCTGCTTCAAGTTCGACACGCCGATCAGAGGCCACACCGGTCAACTGCGCGAGTTGCGCGTCCGTATCCACCACACACCGCGACAAATGCCGTTCATACTGGAAATAACGCCGCACATCCGCCGCATCAAACTCCGCTCGCATCAGCGCGTCCGCATCCGACAACATCGTCCGCTGAAGCGTCACCAACTCCGTCCGGCGATGCTCCGTCTTCTGAATCACCGTCTGCGTCTCGGCCAACGCCTGCGCACGCAATTCTTCTTGCCGTTCGCGGATACGCAACACCGAAGCCAACCGAAATTTTCGCGCCCGCGCTTTACGCATGGCCGCCACCCAATGCACGTCCCATCAACGACTCAATCTCATCATAGGGCGAAGGTTCTTCCAACCCTTGACGCAACATACGATTAATATGCGGCACGATCGAAATCGCATGGTCGATATCGGGATTCGATCCCTCGACATATGCGCCAATATTGATAAGATCCTCCGCGTCGCGATACGTCGCCAACACCTGCCGAAGCGCCCCCGCCAATTCCTGATGCCGCGGCGACGTCACATCGATCATGCAACGGCTAACACTCTGCAACACATCCACCGCCGGATAATGATTCCGCGTCGCCAAATCCCGCGACAACGCAACGTGCCCATCCAAGATGCTGCGAACCGCATCCCCTACCGGATCGTTCAAATCGTCCGCTTCCACAAGCACACTGTAAATCCCGGTGATGCTGCCGTTCGCCGAAGTGCCCGCCCGCTCCAATAATTTCGGAAGCTCCGCGAACACTGAGGGTGGATACCCCCTCGTCGTCGGCGGTTCACCCACCGCCAAACCCACTTCACGCTGCGCCATCGCAAACCGC
>BQJS01000329.1 GCA_021604825.1 Phycisphaerae bacterium
ATCACGTATGCCGACGACAGCGCGCGGAGTGAGAGCATCTCGGCGATTTTTGCATTCGCACCGCCTTGCTCAAACGTAGCCGAACGCATGGACTGATGCAGCATCAGTGTCTTGATCGCGTTGGAGCCAAGGCGAACGACAGCCATCTCGAGCGAGGTGATCTTGTTCATCCCGCGATAGAGCGGAGAGTTGGACATGCGCAGAACCGAGGCGGCGCTGACTTGATCCTCACTGATGTCGTGGGCGATCTCTGGGAGATTGCAATTGCGTTTGCGCAGTTTGCGCAGGACGGCTTCGGGCACGCGCGGCAGCGGAGGTAATGAAAGATCGTGCCCGTCAAATTGGCTGATGAGCATGTTCTCGAGGGCGCGGGCCTCGGTCGTCAGGTTGAATTCTGGCAGCGGAGCGCGTTCCGTCAGGCATGCGCCCTCGGGTTTCCACCAGAGTTCTGCGTCGGAATCTTCGCTTGGCGTCTGCGCGTTGGATTCCGGTTCGAGTACCGCGACCGATGTTGATTCGGCGCTTCGTTTCGGAGGATCGGGTGCGACTGATTCGCCACCGATCAACATGTCCATGACCCAGTTCCACAGTCCCACTGGCGTAACCCCCGAACTTTGTAAGTTGAATTCCCTTCCGAACACGATGGCGCAAGGCGATCGCCGAAAGTGTCTTAAATCTACGATTCATATCGACTTGAAACGTGGGTGAGTTGTGCAGTCGGCGGTGACGAGTTGAATAGGGCACAAGTCTTGACAGGGTCGATCCTTATGGTCCAATAAAGGATTGCTGCCTGATCCGAGGGGCGCAGATTATTAATGTTTTGACGGTATTGATTCATGCGCAAAATCGCGATCGGGGCTGACCACGGCGGCTATCAGCTGAAAAGTGAGTTATCGGAACACCTCAAAGCCAGCGGGTTAGACGTGATCGATTGCGGTACGTTTACCAAGCATGCATGCGATTACCCGCAGATCGCACAAGACGTCGCGACGCGGGTGGCATCGGGCGAGGCTGACGTCGGCATCATGATCGACGGCGCAGGTATCGGTTCGTCGATGGCGGCCAACAAGGTGCAAGGTGTACGGGCGGCGCTTTGTTACGACGTGTCCAGTGCTCGCAATAGCCGAGAGCACAACAACGCAAATCTGATGACGTTGGGCGCGGGGCTGATCGGTCCGGCGCTTGCCAAACAGATCGTTGATGTATTCTTGGACACGCAGTGTACAGCCGAACGCCATCTGCGCCGGGTTGAAATGATCAACGCCATCGAGCGCGGGGCCGGAGTATCATCATCGGACGCGGCGTGCGGTTGTGGATGCAAGAGTGGCGGCACGTGCGGTTGCGGTGGACACGACTCTGCAGCGAGCAATACAACCTCGTCAGCCGGGCACGAGAATCAGCAATTGGAGAGTGAATTGACCGAATTGTCTGAAACAGATCTACAGCGGGTGGCTGACCGTATCGCGTCGATGCTTGGATCCGCAGGCGGTGACTGCGTTGGACCGGAGTGTGGATTCTGCCGGCCTTGCGGTCCTGTCGACCCCGAAAAACTTCGCGAGTTCGTCGCGTTGGGTGCGGATCGAATCGTGTGCCGTGGCAATGGTTGCGACGTTCCGAAAGAAATTGCCCGCTACATCGACCATACGCTCCTGCGTCCTGATGCGACGTACGAACAAATCGAAAAGCTTTGCAACGAGGCGGTGGAGTTTGGATTTGCCTCGGTTTGTGTGAATCCGTGTCAGGTCAAGCGAAGTGCGGCGATCCTTCGAGGTAGCGCGGTGAAGGTTTGTACGGTGGTGGGTTTTCCACTGGGTGCGAACGTTGCGGAGGTCAAGGCGCTGGAGGCGCGTCGGGCGATTCGTGAAGGTGCTCGCGAAATCGACATGGTGATCAATGTCGGAGCCCTCAAGAGTGGAGACGACGAAGCGATCTATCACGACATTCGCTGCGTGGTTGAAGCATGCATGGATGGCGGGGCGATTTGCAAGGTTATTTTGGAGACTGCCCTTTTGACCAATGATGAAAAGACGCGGGCATGTGTAGCCGCCCGTCGGGCTCGGGCTAACTTCGTGAAGACGTCCACTGGATTTGGACCGGGCGGCGCGACGGCTGAAGATGTGGCGCTGATGTCGGAGTCCGTTAAAGGAACCAAGATGGGTGTGAAGGCGTCGGGCGGCATTCGCAGTTTCGATGAGGCCACCCAGATGATCCGAGCCGGGGCAACGCGATTGGGTGTGAGCGCCGGTGTTAGTATCGTGCAGGAATCAAAGGGTGTAACCGTCTCGTCGAATGGTGGCGGTGACGGAAAGTACTAGGCAAATACGAAATGGCGGTGCATTGGCCCGCCCGAAATCATCGATCGGAAACTTGAAATGGCAAATGTCGATCTACGAACGTACTGTTTTCTGGACAGCATCCAACCGCAATATGCCGCGTTTCTCGGTACGGTCGCGCAAGGATTCCTCCCCGTTGCGGGGATGGCCAGTTTGTATATCGAAATTTCGCCCGGTATTGAAATCAACCGCATCACCGACATCGCGCTGAAGAGCACCAACGTTAAGCCCGGTATGCAAATTGTTGAACGCTTGTATGGCATGCTTGAACTTCATTCCGAATCGCAGGCAGAAGTTCGCCAAGCCGGTGCGTCGATTCTTGAGGCGCTTGAACTTACTGAAGATGATCGAACCAAGCCAATCCTCGGATCGAGCCAGGTCATTCGTTACGTTGACGACTATCAGACACAGTTGGTCAACCGCATGCGACACGGCAACATGATCATCGCCGGGCAGACGCTTTATGTCATGGAAGTCGCGCCGGCTGGTTATGCAGCGCTGGCCGCGAATGAAGCGGAAAAGGCGGCTAACATCAACGTGCTGGAGGTGCGGGTGTTCGGGAGTTTTGGTCGTTTGTACCTTGGCGGCGAAGAGCAAGACATCGAAGTTGGATATCGTGCGGCGCTGGCTGCGATCGAAGGCGTGACCGGCAAGAGCGAAAAGTAATAACCCGATTACAAATAAAAGACTCGCTGGCACTTCGGTTGGCGGGTTCGACAAGAGCTTCAATGGAGGTCCATCATTATGGCAGATGCCTTGGGTATGATCGAGTGTCGCAGTTTTCCGACGGTGGTCGAAGCCGCCGACGCGATGGTAAAAGCCGCGAAGGTTGAGTTGGTCGCCTACGAAAAGACCGGTGGTGGTTATGTCAGTGCGGTGGTTCGCGGTGATGTGGCTGCGGTGAAAGCCGCTTGCGACGCAGGCCAAGCTGCGGGTTCGCGAATTGGTGAAGTGGTGGCGGTACATGTCATCGCGCGTCCGCACACCAATGTGGACAACGTCATTCCGCTCGGTCGCGCCGAAAAAGGCAAGAAGGGCTAGAGCAATCTTAGAAGTTGCCGGAGATCGCGTGGCTTGATTGATCGCGTGCGCGGATGTTTCGGTATTTCGCATTGGAGCCCTTGAAATGGTCCTTGCCAAAGTCGTTGGCACGGTGGTCGCCACGCAGAAAGAAGCATCGCTCGATGGCTTACGCATGATGGTGTGTAAGCCGGTCGACATCGATGGTCAG
>BQJS01000330.1 GCA_021604825.1 Phycisphaerae bacterium
GGCTAACCAGAAAGTTCGGTTTTATGATCCGATCCCAAACCGTTAAGCGCTACAACCTAAGACATTCGTTCGGACTGCAGTGCATTGTCTGCTTGTGGGTTCTCGCCGTCTTGTGCACATCCTGCAATTTATCTCAACAGGATTCCGCCCAAACTACGTCGAGTGGCGAAGATGACAGCGCGAATATGAACACGACTGAACCGGGCAGCCCGCTTCCGGAATTCGACGAATCATGGCAGACTGGGGAAGCCTACTTGGAGGCGCTTCTCAGTAGACTCCCGGCGGATCCGGAAGCGCAAATTGAACAACTACGCGAAGTGCAACGCCTACACGAAACGAAAGAGGTGGGGCTCCTCGCGTATGAACAAGAACTGCGTTTGTTAGCTGGCACGTCGTCGACGGATCTATACGATGCGATATCCGCGGAAACTCAACCGGATCTTGAATCGCCACGTGCCATGGTTGCGCTCCTAGCCGGATTTGGGGAATCGCAACGGGACCATGACATTGCAACTTCGGCCCGCATTGCCGCGATTCTCCTCGGTGAGTGGCCCGACGAGACACGCGAATCGGGTTTTCAACTGCGCGCCGGCAACGCGTTCGAATCCGCAGGCATGATTCTGGAATCCAATATCTGCGAGCTTGGCGTGGGCGACCGCGTTTTCTGGCAAGACGTCTTTGTCGAACTCCCGGACGACGACACGTTTCCCATCGAGTTCGGGAACCGTTCTAGCGAACGATACGATTCTCGCTTCGAATCCTTGTACTTCAGCCCGACCAGAACCCGTGACCATGTCGATGAACTGCTCCAATACGCGCTTGAGGACGCAGACGCTCGGCATTGCAGCTACACTGACCTTGCCCGCGCCTATTGTCTTTCGGCACACGCAAGCTTGCCCTCGCACGCGCTAGGACTTTTGCGCCGGTGCTTAAACAGCATTCAGCAATGCCGGCAAATCGGAATGGATGACAATGAGAGTTGGCGATACGTACTGGCGTCATTGGCAATAATTCGGAGCACGGATCAACTTGCAAAGCATTCACGATGGGTTGATATGAACGAATTCGACAGAGGGTTTGGTCCGGCCGAATTCGAGAAGACCCTCTCCGACTACAAGATCGCGATTATTGACACGGTCACCGTTCTATCGGCGAATCTGTTTGCGACCCCAGACCGCGAGCGTGACCGTTTAATCTGGTATAGACAGTTATCGGCGTTTGCCGAGGAAAACAGCTACTACTCGCTAACGCTGACGGTAATGGAGGTCTTTGCGGATACGTTTCACGACACTCCGGACGCCGCTCAAAGTTTGTTGCGGGCCGCTAGAATTTACGATGAGAAACTGCGATATAGCGGCGCGGCGATTCAAACCTATCAACGATTGTTGGCGCACGAGTATTCACCAGAGCAGGCCGACGTTCGTCAGATCAAACTGCGACTTGCGAAGCTACTGTACGATTCGAACGAATACGGTGAGGCCTATTCGGTTCTCATCAATGAATTGGAGGCATCGGAGAGCCTGGCCGACGAAACTAGCCTTCTGCTCCTGGCCATGTGTGAATGGGAACTTGGATTCCGAGAACAATGTGAGACACACGTGACGGAGCTGGTTCGCGAAGCGGATCGAAGTACCTCATGTGTTGCGCTGCTATGGCTGGGGGCATCATTCAAGGCCCAGGGCGATCTTGCGAAGGCCAGAGAATACCTGGAACTCGTGACGGCTCAATACCCGGGATCGGCGCAGGCAGATGAAGCACATGCATTAATTCGGAAGATGCCAAATACGTAGCGGAACCTTGCACTGACAAGTATGGATCGCGAAACTCACGATCCGTAAACGCAGATAAACTCTGTTGGGACGAGTCGCTTGAACGCTATCGCATTGAGCTCGTTGCTAACCGGTCCATGGTTGTTCATCGTGTGCCAAATCGGCGGCCCGATCGTTTCAGTGGATAAGGTTTCACACGATTTCGGTTCCAGCGATTGGACCCGCTCCATTTCACACGTCTTCGAAATCTCGAACGCTGGAGATGAACCGCTGGAGATAGTGGACGTTAAGAAGGGTTGTGGCTGCACTTCCGTACTGTTGGACGGTCGAAGCGTGGAACCGAACGCGACTGGAAAGGTCAAAGTTGGCTATCGCCCCATACCTGGAGAGTATCGGTCCGGGGAGAATACGTTCACCGTCGAACTAATCACCAATGACCCTGCCAGACCAGTGGTTACGCTGAGCGTAACCGGTGAACTGCTGGCCCCTCTTATCGTATCGCCCGCGACAATTGAGTTTGGAGACGTGCCGTTTGGAGGAACCGAATCCAAACTCCTCGTGGTCAAATCCACAGAATCGCGCGACCTTTCCGCCGTCAGCGCGATAAGTAGATTTCCGGATATTGCTTTGTCAAACCCAGCGGAGAACGGAAGGGAAAAAACTGACGAAGTCCGGCTACGGGTCGATTTTAGCGCGCGAAGTCGTATCGGGGAGATCGGCGAGACAATCTTCATTCGGACTGGCGTCGAGGGAGTGCCCCTCATCCCCGTTAAAGTGTCAGCGAGAGTTGTTTCATTGTGGACTATCAAACCTGACTTCATTGATGCAGGTACAATGCCTTTCGGTTCAAAACATGAGGCCGAATTTCACATTTGGCGGCCGCGTGACTACACCGGACAGGTTTCCGTGCTTTCGCAATCGGGCACCAGATTGTCCATCGCGCGGCTCGAGAACGTCGACATGAAGGAATATGAGCGTTTTGAGTTGGAATTCGTGGCAACCCGTCCACAGGGGATCGTGAACGAGCTTGTAGTTTTTACAAACGACGCCGGGGAATTGATCGGTGCGGCGGAATTTCGCGCGCTCGTCACGAGTGGTCAACGAAAATAAATGCTTTTTCGGAACGTGCAGAATGCTTGAACAAACCTTCGCGACTAAATCGAAGTCAGCCGCGGCACGAATGAGGGGCGGCGACTTCTCCCTTTCCAAAGTTGTTCCTGACCACACCGACGATCAGGCGTTAAACTGGTTTGACTGCGGCAATCTCCGTGTCCTTGGTCAGGGCTGGGAAGAGCTGAATGGCGGATACGGCCGGCTCCCTGAACGGTGTAAAAAACATTTGCCCGACGCGGTATGGAAGTTCGGGATGCAAAGTTCGGGCATAAGTGTCCACTTCTGTACCGATAGTCCCGAGGTCTTCGTACACTGGAAAACCAAGTTCCTGACCAGCAGCAACCACATTGCCGATACAGCCGTTTCGGGTTTGGATCTGTATGCGCGGGCCGAGGACCATTGGTTATGGCTTGCCACCGCACGACCCAGCCGAGAAGCCGAAAGCACGAATCAATTGGTTCGCTCAGCCCCTCCCGGCGTAAGCGAGTATCTACTCTATTTGCCGTTGTTTTCGGCAGTTCGAAACATCGCGGTCGGTCTACATCGTGATGCGTGCATGTACCGGCCCAATGCTTCCAACGTGTCAACGGCGAGCCGGAAGGTGTGTTTCTACGGCACGTCCGCGACGCAAGGCGCATCCGCCTCACGCCCCGGAATGACCTACCCATCGATTCTCGGTCGC
>BQJS01000331.1 GCA_021604825.1 Phycisphaerae bacterium
GCTGGAGGAACGCAAGAAAGCTGCCGCTGAAGCAGCCGAAGCACTTCCAACGGAAATCGCTGAAGCGGCGGAAGCCGAGAAGGCTGAAGAAGCGACAGGAGAGGCCGAATCCTGATTCGGTTTTTCGACTGCAAATCAAAGGGCTGCCGGTCTTTCCGGCGGCCCTTTTTTATGTGGACGCAGATGTCCGCAAAAATCCGTAACAGGCGCTTGACGTTTGCGAATCCCGCGCATAGGTTCCGCGCCTGATTTTCGGGGGCGAGCCGTAAGCAAAATAACGCTTATACGTCGTCCGAAAATACGGAATAAGTTCAATGGATCGACGGGCGAAGCCAACCGGCTTGGCACGTCGGCGTTTATGCGTTCGGACCCAGTTGGAATGAACGCGCAGAAAACGGACAGAGGCGGTATGCCGACGATTAACCAGCTTATCCGCAAGCCGCGGAAAGACAAACCGAAACGCAACAAGGTGCCGGCCCTGCAGGCTTGCCCCCAACGTCGCGGCGTTTGCACGCGCGTCTATACCACGACACCGAAGAAGCCGAACTCGGCTTTGCGGAAAGTGGCCAAGGTGCGTCTGACCAACGGCCACGAAGTGGTGAGTTACATCCCGGGTGAAGGCCATAACCTTCAGGAGCACTCTGTGGTCCTGATTCGTGGTGGTCGGGTGAAAGACCTTCCCGGCGTTCGCTATCACATCCTGCGCGGTGTTCTGGATACACAGGGCGTCAAGGATCGTCGTCAACGTCGTTCGAAATACGGCGCGAAGCGGCCGAAGTAGGAGAGACCTGAATGTCACGTCGTCACCGCGCGGAAAAACGCGAAATCCTTCCTGACCCGAAATTCGGCGATAAGGATCTGACCAAGTTCATGAATTACCTGATGCTCGATGGCAAAAAATCTGTCGCCGAATCCATCGTGTATGGTGCTTTCGAAATGATCGAGGAAAAGGCCAAGCGCCAACCTGTTTCGATCTTCCACGAAGCCCTTGAAAACGTTTCGCCGGATGTTGAAGTTCGCTCCCGCCGTGTTGGTGGTGCGACCTATCAGGTTCCGGTCGAGGTGCGTGCTGAACGCAAGAAAGCTCTGGCCATTCGCTGGTTGGTAGCTGCTGCGCGCGCTCGCAACGAAAATACGATGCGTGAACGCCTTGCCGCAGAGTTGATGGATGCTTCATCCAATCGCGGAACAGCTGTGAAGAAGCGTGAAGACACGCACCGCATGGCTGAAGCTAACCGCGCCTTCTCGCATTACCGCTGGTAAATATTCCAATAGCCGACCTCCCCAAGGACGACCCAAATGGCCCGCACCCACAAAATCGAAGACTATCGTAACTTCGGTATCATGGCGCACATCGACGCCGGTAAAACGACGACGACCGAGCGTATTCTCTATTACACCGGCAAAAGCCACAAGATCGGTGAAGTTCATGATGGTGCTGCCACGATGGACTGGATGGAGCAGGAGCAGGAGCGGGGAATTACCATCACCTCTGCTGCGACGACGGCTTTCTGGAACGACAAGCGTCTGAATATCATCGACACGCCCGGGCACGTGGATTTCACCATTGAAGTCGAGCGCTCCTTGCGCGTGTTGGATGGTGCTGTTGCGCTGCTGGATGCGAATGCCGGTGTGGAACCGCAGACCGAGACGGTCTGGCGTCAGGCCGAAAAATATCATGTGCCGCGGATGTTCTTCGTGAACAAGATGGACAAGATCGGCGCTGATTTCTTCCGTTCGATTGAAATGATGGTCGAGCGCCTTGGTTGTACGCCTTTGGCAATTCAATTGCCGATCGGCGCGGAGAATGACTTCCACGGTGTTGTCGATCTGATCAAGATGAAAGCTATTATCTGGAATGATGAGAGCCTCGGAGCCAGCTTTGAAGAAGTTGATATTCCGGCTGACCTCGCTGACCAGGCTGCGGAATGGCGCGAGAAAATGATCGAGACTGCTGTCGAGCAGGATGAATCGGTCATGGAATCGTATCTCGAAGGCGAAGAGCCTTCGGTTGAGACGATCAAGCGCCTGATCCGCAAGGGTACAATCAATCTTGATTTCCACCCTGTATTGTGTGGAACGGCTTTCAAGAATAAGGGCGTTCAGCCGCTTCTCGACGCTGTTGTTGATTTCCTGCCGAGCCCGGTTGAAGTGCCGGCGATCAAGGGCGTTGACGCGAAGACAGAAGAAGAAACCACGCGTAAATCTTCAGATGACGAGCCGCTGTCGATGCTGGCGTTCAAGATCATGGACGACAAGTTCGTGGGTACGTTGACCTTCTGCCGGATTTATTCGGGCAAGTTGACGACGGGCGTCACGCTTCTGAATACGGTCAAGGACAAAAAAGAGCGCATCGGCCGTATGCTGGAAATGCACTCCAATTCGCGTGAAGATATCAAGGAAGCCTTTGCCGGTGACATTGTCGCCATTGCGGGCCTGAAAGATACGACGACCGGCGATACGCTGTGTGATCCGTTGAGCCCGGTTATTCTGGAGCGCATGGAATTCCCGGATCCGGTGATTGAAATTGCGGTCGAGCCGAAATCGAAAGCTGACCAGGAAAAGCTGGGCATTGGCCTGCAGAAACTGGCTGCTGAGGATCCATCCTTCCGTGTCAGCACGGATGATGAATCCGGTCAGACGATTATGGCCGGCATGGGCGAATTGCACCTCGATATCCTGGTGGATCGCCTGAAGCGCGAGTTCCGGGTTGAAGCCAATATCGGCCAACCGCAGGTGGCGTATCGTGAAACACTCGGTCAGACGGCCGAAATTACCTACACGCACAAGAAGCAGTCGGGTGGTTCGGGTCAGTTCGCTGAAGTGAAAATGATTTTTGAACCGCGTGAGCCCGGTGAAGGTTTCGAATTCGAATCCAAAATCGTTGGCGGTAACGTGCCGCGGGAATTCATTCCCGGCGTTGAAAAGGGCATTCGTTCTGTTATGGACAATGGTCTTCTGGCAGGTTTCCCGGTCATTGATTTCAAAGCCACTCTGATCGACGGCAAATACCACGACGTTGACTCCAGCGTACTCGCATTTGAAATCGCGGCGCGCGCTGCGTTCCGTGAAATCAAGGGGCCGGCGAAGATGAAGCTCCTTGAGCCCATCATGAAGGTCGAAGTCGTGACGCCGGACGAATATACCGGTTCTGTTATCGGCGATCTCAATTCCCGCCGCGGTCAGATTCGCGATCAGGAAATGCGCGGCAATGCGACTGTGGTGAATGCCATGGTGCCGCTTGCCAATATGTTTGGATATGTGAATTCGCTGCGTTCCGCTACGCAGGGCCGCGCGCAGTTCACGATGCAATTCGACCACTATGAACCTGTTCCGCAGGCTGTGGCCGATGAAGTCATTGCGAAGATCGCCTAAGCGATCGTCGTTTGGAATTAACTCAAGACTTGGAGCTTTAATATGGCCAAGGAAAAGTTTGAGCGTACGAAGCCGCACGCGAACATTGGCACGATTGGTCACGTTGACCATGGCAAGACGACTTTGACGGCTGCGATCACGAAGTATTTTGGTGATTTTCAGGCGTATGATCAGATTGACGCG
>BQJS01000332.1 GCA_021604825.1 Phycisphaerae bacterium
GCTCAATCGCGGTCGCGCGTTCGATCGATGGGGGCGCTCAATTGGCATGCAGATACTACGCGGAGAAACGGACACCGCCAAAGTGTTGCGGAACGCAAAGACCGCGGGCGATAAAGAACTACAGCCTTTGTCCTCCCTCAAGAAGGGCGGGGACCCGGGGATAGATTTCTTTAGATAGTGACGGGACGGGTGCTCGCTGTACAGAGGTCCAATAGATCGTGAAAATTGCCAAACTTGCATCCGCGCTACTCCTAGCGGGAATCCTTGCTGGATGCTTCGATTCGTCCAATCCTGCCCCGAACGCGACGCAGAAACATTCATCGAACTTGATCGGAGACGCTTCCGGGCAACAACAGTCAGATGAATTCGGCTCCGCAAAACCGCTTCCCCAACTCCTCGACCAAATCGTTTCGCGCGGACATGCGGAGAACCATGACGATGCTCTAGTCCACGCATTGGATACGCACGCGAACAATGAGCTAGGACCGCAGATTGTAAGCGAGCACTTGAATTCGTTACGAGAGTCGGATCCAGACTCGATATTGCCATGGTGCGAGCAGGTGCTAGCGTCTCATCCCGGATCATCCGCCGCCGCCCGTGCATTCGATTCAATACTAGAAGAACTTCGCACGACCTCGGTACCCGCGTTTTTGGACCGTTGCGAGGCGGCAATTGAAGCACAAGAATCAAGAATAACGCGGGTTGCGCTTTTGAATCTGGTTGAGTATTACGACGAACGCAGAGACTTCAAATCGGCGGGTCTCTACTCCCTTCAACTATTGGCAGATCATTGGGATATCGTTTGCGCCAGTCATCTTCACGAGTATCTCTTCGCAGTTCTCGAACGAGCGGGATGGTACCTGGAAGCGAAACGGATTCGGGATTCAGACTCACCAGCAGAGGATTCGGAATTCGAGTTCCGAAGTATCGAGCCCGCATTCTCAAGCGATCCAGGCATCGGAGACGATTCCAACTCTCCGTTGTTCTCGTATTATCGGCTGTCACCCGATGTGGACGCAATTCAAGAAGTATCCATGAACTTGGACCCTTCGGGGACAGATTATGCGCGGCTTGTCTCGCGCTTAGTCTGTATCGCAATGGGGCGCAACCATCCTGAAAAAGCGATTTACTTTTTAGACGAGTATGCTACGGTTTTTCACGAAAACATTTCACGCAACAGTGGATATGCGCTATTTGAAGACACGGATCGACGAGACCTAGAATCGGTCATAGCCTCCATCGGATCGTTTTCCCACTATTTGCGCGAATCGGGTTCAGGATTGAACGGAGGGATGCGACATGTAACGTCCGATCTCGCGAAATCGAAAAATCGGCTTCTGGACATATACATTGCACCCATTTTTCAGGACGCGGGCGACAATGAATCACGATTTGGAAAGCAAGTTGAGCGTTCAACCGTCTTTCTCGAATCCATCGGAGAACATGCCTTAGCGACGACCATCATGAAGTACTACATACGTCTTTACCCGACCACGCGGCGCGCCATGGAGATTCGAATCGACTTAGCGCAAGCGCTGGATCGGCATTTGGCGTTACCCCGGGAAGCCGCGATAACGCGCCTGCAGTTCGCTGCTGACTTTCCAAACGATGCTCGTGCAGCCGAGGCCCTGCTACAAGCGTGTAACTACTTCGTTGAAACCTCGGAGTACGAGCCCGCCTACGAAGCACTCTGCAATTACGACGTATCGTTTACCGATGGCACCGAAGATCAACTGGAAGTAGAGTACTTGACTGCACGTTGCGAGTCGGGCTTAGGATTGGTGGACAGCGCAAAGGTCCGAATGGAAGAGATTGTGAAGAAACAGCCAAGAAGCAGCGTGTCACCGAGCGCCCTCTTTTGGCTTGCACGCCGAAGCGTTGCCGAGGAACGCTTTGAAGAAGCACGCGACCAGTTTCAATCAATCATTCGCCGATTTCCAAACAGCGCGGAAGCGGGTCAGGCGCGCGAAAATTATGAGAAAATATCTGCCGTACTCAAGCAAGCCCCCCTGACCGGTACACGTCTTCCGTCTGAACCCACGAGATAATCAGGCGTGAGGCGGAACGGAATACATACTCTCAGCACAGCCGGCAGTATAGCGCAGTTGCTTCTTCTCGGAGCGTTCATGTCCATCGATTCATGGGCTCAGGCGAAGCAGGGAACCAATTTGACAGAATCTGCACTGCCGCGAATAGTCGTTGACGAAACCTCCGCAAACCTTGGCGCCGTCCCAATTGGTCAGCCCTTTTTCCATGTATTCCAGATTCACAACGGCGGGTCTAAAGACCTCCGATTGGAGTTTGGTAAAAAGAGTTGCGGTTGCACCACATCATCAACGGTCGACAAGCCGATAGAGCCGGGTAAATACGCTGACGTGCGCGTAGGATACTCCCCGACGTCTGACGAAAGGCGGGGATTGGGCACCCACTCATTCTCCGTGATGTTGCTTACAAACGATCCGGATACCCCCAGACTTTCCTTGCGTATACGGGCCCAAATCTCACCACCCATCGCGGTCTCACCCACGGCAATCAAATTCCGGCATGTGAGGTTCGGAGATGTAGCGAGCGCGGAACTGCGTGTCTCCGTTCTCAACAGCCTTTGGAATCCATCCGATAGCTTGAGCCTCACGTCACCCAACCCGAGTGTCAGGATTATCCCGCGCGGTATTGAGAACGACGCGGGGTTAAGAGATTTCAACTACACGATCGAAGTGGATACCCATTTGCTCGATCCGCACGAAACGCCGGAGATCGAATGCGTGCCGAGTTCAAAACAAATTCCTTCGGTACGCGTTCCCATTCACATCGAATACGAATTCCCGGTTTCTGCGGACAGACAAGTCGCGCACTTCGGAACGGTCAGGTTCGGAACGAAAAAGGTCCTATCGATTCCATTAAACACCCCGCTGGATTTCGCGACTATCCCATTGCAGATTACGAGTGATAGCCCACTTATCGAAGCGATTGTAACGGAATCCGAAGGGGCGAAACACCAACTCGAACTGACGATAGCAAACACTAGGCCGGCGAACGAGCCCGTGAAGGCAGTAGTTCTAATTAAGGACCCCCACGGAGAAGTTGTGGGACGTATTCCGATCGTTGCATACCTGAAGCCCTAGTTTTGGAGGTTACGCCAACTAGCATGGAAGTTTACTTGCGATGATCCGGGCATTCATGTTTGGGTCCAAAGCGGCGGTCCGCCAACGAGTTCTTTCTTCCATCTTCCTGTAAGTCCCTACAAATAAAGAACAGTAAAGCCGATAGCATACTAGAATAACTGTTTTATATGGCGACGTTGAGTGGTATACTTAGAGTCCGAATGGATTTGAAGCCCTATGCCCCCAAGAAACGAATCCTTTTCGTTCACGCCATCATTGAATGTCCGCGCGTGTTCAATCGAATAGGAAGTACGAATAGCGTATAGACGTAATACAAAAGGGACTGCCGGTTTTCCGTCCGTATTTTTCAGTCGTCGTACGCGGCAAAGTATGAGGGATCTATGCCCATGACAGACATGAAGCGTTCTTCACACAGGTGTTGCCGGTCTCTTTTAT
>BQJS01000333.1 GCA_021604825.1 Phycisphaerae bacterium
ACTGACCGATGGAAACGTATCGCTGTTTGCTGCAACCTTGCAGGGCCCTTCGACGCATGAACCACAACCTCCTGTCATCGATCCAATTCAGGCCGGTTCAGCAGTTGTAAACAGCCTGTATCGAGTTACATTTGAGGCTCGCGATCCGGATGGCTTATCTCCGCCAGTCGTTAGCCATTCTGCGTTGCCACCGGGAGCAGTGTTCGTGGCGGGCACTTCCAACGTTGGGGATATCGCCGAAGGAGAAATGCGCTGGGTGCCTACAGAAGCCGCTCTGCCGGGCCCATACTTCGTGACATTTCGTGCGACGGACAGTGATGGACTGTTTACCGAACAGACTATCGAGATTGCGCTCTCTGCAACTCCGGTTGAGGGGTCCCTCAGTGCCGATGTTGGCACGACGCCAGGCTTTGTTGACCTCTCCAACGAGGGGTTACTGGATTGGGTGCATGTTGGTTTGAATGCAAGGAACGACCAAAACCGGAAGTCAGGTGTTTCCCGCAGCATCACTGGCCTATCGGTATTCAACGGAATCAACAGGCGTTTCAGTTCGACGAAACGACCGAGCTATGGCTGGACTGACGGAACACCGGAAGCTGCGGCTGTTACTCATGCGGGGATCTATACTCCCTCAAAATCATTCAATGTTTATGCGCCCGCGGATGGGAATGAGCGCACACTGACTGTCTATCTCGGCGGATTTAAAGCTCAGGGCCAGATTTCTGTCAGACTGAGCGATGGCAGCGCGCCGGCATTTGTAACGACCGTAGAAGACCTGAATGGTGCATTCGACCGGGCGTTGCGAATTACTTATCGAGCGGGGACGCCGGGGCAACATACGTTAGTTGTTGAATACAATTACCTGTCTGGCACCAATATAACAATGCAGGCAGCGACGCTGCAGTAGGTGTTGTGCCTGTCTGGAGAGAAGATCGAGTCGATTTCCCAATTTGATCGGCCCGATCTTCATTCCTGGCTAATTGCGTTTGCTGAGTAAACGGTCCTGCCATCCATCATCGTCAGCAGAACTTGAGCCTCATTTATTTCGGTGGACGGTATTTCGAACAGGTTTCTGTCGAGGACAATCAGGTCGGCACGTTTTCCGACTTCGATTGATCCGGTCCTGTCTTCGAGGCGCATGATGTAGGCACCATTGCGGGTATACATGTCTATCGCAGTCGCCAGGTCGATTTCCTGGTTTTCTCCGAGCACGCGGCCTGAGTCTTCGAACGGGTCCTGGCGTCGAACGGCAGTTTCGATCGCATCGAGCGGATTGAGCGACGACACGTCCCAGTCGCTGCCTCCAACCAGCATGCCACCTGCGTCTTTGACGCTTCGTACGGGGTAGAACCTGTTCACACGATCTTCACCGACAATGTCGACGGCGAGATCGATATACACATCCGGGTAACACCACATGCACTGAAAGTTTGCGGCGACGTTCAGTTCCCCAAATCGCGGTATGTCTTCTTCGTCTATAAGCTGCAGGTGAACAATCTGGTGACGGTTATCGTTGGCGCCATTCTCGAGAAATGCGTGCTCGTAGGCATTGAGCGCGATTCGTATCGCGCCATCACCAATTGCATGGGTGTGAATTTGCAGGTTCATTTCGTCAAGCCGCTGATACAACGTGTTCAGTTCGTCCTGCTCATAGAAAGGCGGAAAATTGCTGCCGTCGAGATACGGCTCGATCATTGTGGACGTGCGGGTCTCGATCACACCATCGATATAGACTTTGACTGAGTCGACATCGATGTACGTGCTTCTGAACTGGTCACGCTTGGCCAGCAGGTCGAATATGTCCTGACCGAAATTTCCCGGGATTTCGTTGATCGGTGACAGCGAGACGACAACGCGGGTCGTCAGGTCACCGCGGCGATCGGCATCGGTGAACAGCGAAATGTTTTCCTCGCTTACGCCGGGCTCAATGAACGCTGTAATACCAAACGAATTGGCCTGTCTGAGTCCTTCCAGCAAGCCCTCGTAACGCTGTTCAGCTGTCAACTCCGGCAGGAGATCATCGACGAGTTCCATCGCGGCATCCCGCAAGGTGCCGGTTGCCTCCCCTGTTTCGGGATCACGGACAATGACGCCCTGTGGTGGGTCAGCTGTATCTGAATCGATACCAGCGAGTTCCAGCGCACGCGAATTTGCCCACGCGTTATGGCCAAACTGATCAAAGAAGACGGCGGGCCTTGAGCCAAAGACTTCGTCAAGCATTGCACGGGAAGGGTTGGCATCCGGAAACGCAGCCGGGGGCCAGCCGCCGCCCAGCACCCATTCATCGGCGCCATAATCTCGCGCGTTCATGCAGTCCAGCAGCAGGCTGCGAATCCTCGACTGTTCCATTTCACCCTGCAGATCGCAGCCCCACGCAGCGGTGCCACCGTAGCGAACGTGCGCATGCCCGTCATGGAATCCCGGCATGAGCATCTTTCCATCGAGGTTTATGACGTTGGTGTTTGTGCCAATAAACGCTTGTGCGTCGTTGTCGGAACCTACGAAAACAATCTCGCCCTCTGAAATGGCTACCGCTTCGGCCCAGGACCTGTTTTCGTCGACGGTGTAAATGCCGCCGTTCACGAACACAGTGTCCACGCCAGTAACTTGTGGTTCGTTACAGGCGGACAGAATTACCAATGACAAGATCAAAAAGACGGAGCTGCAACAATGGTATTTCATGCCGGTGTTCTCTGAACGGGGTCGCACAATTGTAACCTTGCGGCACGGCGACCTGGCTGCGCGCTGCGGAGTCTGTTTCGCCCCCATACCCGTAAATGTAGAAAATTGGCCGTGTTCTGCTCATAGTCGGTATTCTGTCTCCAAAATCAAATACTTAGGAGCACGTTAAGCAGCGATTTTGATTGCCAAAGCGGCAGGCACCGACATACGATCAGGGGATGCCCGATAACCGAGAGATCACGCACCTGCTGCAGTCCTGGCAGGACGGAGATGAGCAGGCACTTGCTGAATTGACTCCTGCCGTCTATGACGAGTTGCGACGGCTGGCGGGCAGCGCGTTTCGTGGTGAAAGTGCCGGCCATACCCTGCAACCGACCGCACTCGTCAACGAGGCGTTCATGAAACTCGTGAACGCTGATGTCAGTTGGCAAAACCGGGCACATTTCTTCGCGCTCTCAGCGCGCATGATGCGACGCATCCTTGTGAATCATGCGCAGTCGCGAAACGCTCAGAAGCGCGGTGGTCCTGAAGTCGCTTTATCGTTGGACGAGGGTTTGGTTGCCTCACCGCAGGCAGATGAACGATTTGAAGTACTGGACGAGGCGATCACGGCGCTCGCTGCGTTTGATGAACGCAAAGCGGAGTTGGTAGAGCTACAGATCTTCGGCGGACTCACGTTCGAGGAAATGGCCGAGGTTACGGAACTCTCCACGAGCACGCTTGATCGCGAATTGCGTGCCGCCAAGGCATGGCTCAAGAAAACGATTGCTGAATCGGCGACCTAGCTGAACCCGGGTAGTAATCACAGATGGGCAAGTATGGCGCGGATTCCTGCTTGTAAAGATGACCAGATAACAGGGCACAAAAAAC
>BQJS01000334.1 GCA_021604825.1 Phycisphaerae bacterium
TCCGGTTTCAATCGCTTTGAGCGCGCTGGCGTCAAACTGCTTGGCGTGTTTCTGCAATTCCTCGACACTCAATTCCGGCAACCGCTTTTGGTGCTTGGTGCAATAAAGGACGAGTTTGCCGACAATGCCGTGCGCCTCGCGAAACGGCACGCCGCGTTCGGCGAGAAAGTCCGCGAGGTCGGTCGCTTCCAGAAAGCCGTCGCGGCACGCTTCGGCCATGCGCGCGCGATTGATCTTGATGCTCGGAATCATTTTCGCGGTCACGGCGAGACACAGTTGCAGGGTGTCCGACGCATCGAACACGGGCTCTTTGTCCTCCTGCAAATCGCGATTGTACGTGAGCGGCAGGCCCTTCATCAGGACGAGCATCGCGTTCAGATCGCCGTAGACACGGCCCGTTTTACCGCGGACGAGTTCCGCGACATCGGGATTCTTTTTCTGCGGCATGATGCTGGAACCGGTCGGAAATGCATCGCCAATTTCGATGTACGCGTATTCCTGGGTGGACCACAACACGAGCTCTTCAGACATGCGGGACAGGTGCATCATCGTGGTCGACGCATGGGAACAGAATTCGATCGCATTGTCGCGATCGGACACGGCGTCCATGCTGTTCGCAGTAACGCCGTCGAAACCAAGTTCATCCGCGACCATTTTCCGGTCGATGGGGTACGGCGTTCCGGCGAGCGCGGCGGAACCAAGGGGACACACATTTACCCGTTTGCGCAGTTCGGAAAACCGCTCGCGATCGCGGGCAAACATCTCGAAGTACGCGAGCATATGATGTGCAAAGAGGACCGGTTGTGCATGTTGTAGGTGTGTGCACCCCGGGAGTACGACGTCAACGTGTTTCTCCGCAATCGTCACGAGGGCCTGTTGGAGATCGCGCAGGATCGCATCGAGGGCATCGATTTGATCGCGCATCCACAAGCGCAGGTCAAGCGCAATTTGATCGTTGCGGCTGCGGCCGGTGTGGAGCCGTTTGCCGGCCGCGCCGATCCGTTTCACCAACGCCGCCTCGATGTTCGAGTGCACGTCTTCCATCGCGGGGTCGAAGTCGAATGTACCCGCGGCAATCGTTTTGCCAACCGCGTTCAATCCCGTGATAATCTTTGCGCTGTCGGCCTTCGTGATGATGCCGCACGCGCCCAACATCCGCGCATGCGCAATGCTCCCGCGAATGTCCCACGGCGCCAATCGCGCATCAAACGAGACCGACTCGCCGAGTTGTTCGTCCAGCCGGTCGGTCTTGCCTTCAAATCTACCGCCCCAAAGTTTTGCCATAAATTACGCTTTCTCTATGAATGTGGCGGATAGCGCCTGTAATTCGTATCCAAGACGGGATTACCCAATCACACCGCTTGCCCAATCAAACCAGTTGGTACTTCGGATGCCATCCGAATCCACTCGTGGCCCGGCACAAGATTCTTAGGACAGGTCTTTCAGCAGTTTCACCTCGTGCGAAAGGAGTTGACTCACGAGCTCTTCGAAACCTTTGCCTTTATGATCGGCTATCGTTTGAAGTTGACCTTGGAGTTTGGGATCTAGGTAAATCGGTACACGGATTGTGGTGTTTTCTTTGTAGAACTTGCCGCGCTCGGCGTTTGAAAAATCGTAGGATTTCTTCATGAATTCCGCTTCCCGTGGTATTGACCGTCTTCGTTCTTGGTCGCCTTTCGCGCAGAAATGATCCGAATGACAGCCTTGTCCTTAGATTGTGCATGATACGTATGACAAACGACAAGCGGAACCCCTCGGTTATCCAGCCCTAATGTGACCCATCGCTCTTCGTCATCACTGTGTTCATGGTCATAAATCGTCAGTGCATGCGGATCACCAAATACTGCGGCGCTCTGTTCAAATGAGATTTTATGCTTCCGAAAGTTTCGCTGCGCCTTTTCCGGATCCCATTCGAAGTGAAACTCGAAAGGCGTATTGGCCGCCACTACTCGCTCACCGCCACAAGGTAATTATTGCGGTCAACCGGTTGTACTCCATCGAAAACGATTAGCGACATGAAAATGCCCTCGGTTCTCCCGGCCCAGCGATGCGCCACAAATTGCGCCTTCGCCCGCTTTCTCATTGGCCAACCCTCCAATATGCGTATGCGAGGAATCTTACCAGGGTCACTCGGTAAAATCCCGAGTTGAGGGCGTGTCTTCGATTATCCAAACCTGATTGACCGATTGCGCGAGGCATTCGAATCGGGCAATTCGCGCAAGAACCGTAGGGGAGCGACTGAGAAGCTCCTGCGCACTATCGGGCTTTTTTCATCAACACCCACCACAACCATCTGTTGAGTCCAATGAATCCGCCTTCCGGTGCAAGCCGATGCATAAACCATAGGCCGAATCGGTTGAGTTTGTATCCGTCTTCGTCAACGAAATCATCCCATCTGCGGAGATATTCGTACGTCATGACCAACTCGCCGGAGTGCGTAAGGTACCCATTAACGGGCGGCAAATTGGAGTAAATCGTGCGGTCCGATGAATCACCTTCGCATTCGTCGCACCTGTTATCGTCGTCAAACTCGTCTTCAAGCTCACTCTCTTCTTTATCGTAAAGCTCATCATCGGCGAGATGCCATCCCACGTTTGACACGCCAAAAAGCTGGAACAGCAATCGTGCGTTTTTGGGGTGCTTGGATCCTTCCGTCCAATGCTTGCCGCCCACCTTGATGCACTGAAGGACATCATCTCCTTTGATCCCGGCAAACGGTGCAGGCTCTGCGGGCGGGTCAAATAGCCTTTGGACAACCCCGTGCTGCTCGATCGAATCGATGCATACCGTTTCCGGAATGTCCTCGGGGCCGACCACCTCGTTCAAATTCGCGGCCAGCCAGAATCCGTGGAGATCGCCTAGATGTTCGCGAAAAATGACGAGCAGTTCGCCAGGAAGCGCATCGAACAAGTCGCGCGAGTCGGTAAAATTGATTTGTGCGACAAATACCATCGGTTCGCCGTGCGCGTTTACAGGCCAGGGCCGATGTTTCGGCCAATACGGTACGCCGCCGGCGCGCGTCATGGATGGATCGGGTCCCCGGCCACGGTCCATGAAAAACGCGTCCGTAGGCACGGAACCATCAACGGACTCACATCGTGCAGTCAAGCGGTCCAACACGGACTGTCGCGCATGCTCGTGTTGTATAACCAGCGCCGCCGCCCCGTCTTGCACTTCCGGCCACGCGGCCCTCCACTCGTCTTCGGTCATACAGAACCGATCATACTCGGCTTGTAGACGTCCCCAGTCCAGTTCCAGGTGAAACCGCGACGAAGAATCCTTGGATATTCCTGGGACGATATGCATGGGTACGATCCTCGACCATGCTCATCGTACGCCGAATTCAAGAACTTTTGCCACAGATTTGTTCAATAAATCGGGAATAAACATGGACAACAACCATTTTTAGGCATACTGAACCGTTGGAAGTTCATGCGCAGACACCCAATTCCGACGGACGGCAATGGCACGTGGTCGGCAGCCGGGCGATGTTGGCGAAGTCCAGGGACACCCACGCGCTTCCTTGAGCCCGAAATACGCACGGTTCGTCAA
>BQJS01000335.1 GCA_021604825.1 Phycisphaerae bacterium
GATGATTTTTCGGCCGTTATCGAGCAACACAAACCCTCGATGGTTGGCGTTGAGGAGTTGTATTCGCACTACAAGCATCCCCGGACGGCCATCCAAATGGGGCATGCTCGCGGCGTGCTGCTTTCGGTGGCGGGTCGTTCTCGAATTCCCGTCATCGGCATGGCCGCCACCCGGATCAAACGATTCCTCACTGGCAACGGACGGGCCAGCAAGGTGCAGGTGCAGGCGGCGGTTCAAGCGACGTTTGGCTTACCGGAACCTCCCGAGCCCAACGATGTCGCCGACGCCATCGCGATCGCCTACTGCTGTGCAGCGGAGTCGGCGGCTGAAATCGCATGATATCAGCCAACCAATCCCGTTAATGACACGTCCTGAAGCTTGCGATTTGTAACATCGACGTACCCAGACACCTTAATTCAAAGGCAAGATTCGCAATGCTCCGATCGTTGCGATACGATGCGATTGACCGGATGGTTGGGGAAATCCATCCAAAGATGATCGCAAAAAACACGAACGAACCCGGAGACGCAAGATGAGATTGAATGCCCGTTGGATGATTGCACTGTTGGTCGCCGCATTTCTGATTCCAAGCCCGACTCCGGTCGCTGCTGACGAAGCCCAGGATGAAATCAAAGCCGAACTGGCTGCGGTTCGAAAAGACCTGGCAGCATTGCGCAAAGAAATGAAGCAGGTTCTCGCCCAGCTCAAAGCCATCAAAGCCGGGCAAAAAAGCAAGCCCACTCAGCGCAAGCGGCCGGCGATGGATCTCTTGGGCAAACCCGCTCCGGAAAAATCGTTCGTCACCACCGACAACGCCGAGCGAAAACTGGGCGGCAAGTCTGACAAGGTCAAAATGGTTTGCTTCTATGCGTCATGGTGCGGATACTGCAAGCGCACCCTGCCCAAGTTCCAAAAGCTTCAAGAAGAGTACAAAGACAAAGACGTCGAATTCATCGCCATCAGCCTCGACGATCGCACCGGAAAGCGCAAAAAAACCGAAAAGGAAGTCATCGACCATTATTCAAAGATGGGTCTGGACATCCCCCTGTTCCTCGACGGCAAGAAGGACGTCGGCAGAGCGTACAAGGTTCAGAGCTTCCCCACATCGTTCGTCGTGGGTAAAGACGGTGTCATCGAAGCAGTCCACGTCGGCGGTCCGCAAGACATCGACAAGCGCGTCCAGAAGCAGATCGATACGCTGCTTGAAGGAAAGTCGCTGGTCAAGAAATCCTAATCGGGTTCGACATATACGCCCCCATCGGGGGAACCAGTTGTCAAGGACGAGTGCTGATTTTCAAGGACGAGTGTTGGCATGATTGTGCGACTGACCGGAAACGTGGTTGAGGTCACCGAAGAGTCGGCTATCCTCGAACGTGACGGCGTCGCCCGCGAAGTCCTGATCCCTGGTTTTGCCGTCGGCGAATTGACGGCAAGCAGAGGCATGGAAATGTCTTTGCACACGATAGAATTCATCGAAGCCAACCAATCCGGTGGTAACATGACACCGCGATTGGTTGGCTTTGTGCATCCTGAAGATCGCGTGTTCTTTCGGCACTTCATTTCGGTCAAGGGAATCGGGCTTCGCAAGGCGATGAAAGCGCTGGCCGAACCGATTCGCAAGATCGCCGATTGGATCGAAGGCGGTGACAAGAAGTCGCTCACCACGCTACCGGGCATTGGCGGACGTGCGGCTGAGATGATTATCGCGGAACTAAAGGGTAAGCTTGAAGCCTTCGCGTTGGGGGGCAGCAACAGCAACGGATCAACCGTTGATATTGCACGGTTCAACGACGCCCAGCGCGATGCGTTGGAAGTGTTAGCCGCCTGGGGCGATCCGAGGCAAGATGCCGAAAGGTGGCTCGAACGGGCTGCCCAGTTGCATCCGGATACGCAATTGGCGGAAGATTGGGTCAAAGCCGCCTACAGAATCAAAACCGGCGCAGAAGGTTAGATTCCAACTGAAATCATGGCACGCGAACGAATCATTTCATCTGAGGCACAGGCGAAGGACCGCGACGCATCCGTCGTCAGCCTCCGCCCGCAGACCATGGACGAAATGGTCGGGCAGCGTGCGGTCATTGAACGCATCACCATCGCGATGCAAGCGGCTAAGCAGCGCGGCGAACCGCTGGAGCACGTTCTCTTCGACGGCCCACCCGGGCTCGGCAAGACCACGCTCGCCCACGTCATCGCCAAAGAGATGACCGACAAACCGCCACGCATCACCTCCGGTCCGGCGCTCACCAAGCAAGCTGATCTGATGCCGCTGCTGACCAACCTCGAACGCGGCGACATTCTGTTCATCGATGAAATCCACCGCCTCCCGAAAATCGTCGAAGAGTTTCTGTATTCGGCGATGGAAGACTTTCGCGTGGACGTCACCATCGAAGGTGGCTTGCGCGGTCGGGTGGTTAACTTCAACCTGCAACCGTTCACGCTGATCGGCGCAACGACGCGTGCAGGCTTGCTCGGCGGAGCGATGCGCGATCGATTCGGTTTGCAATTCCATCTGGCCTACTACGAAAGCGAAGACCTCGCCACCATTTTGAGCCGGTCGGCAAGCAAACTCGACCTGAAACACGAAGACGACGCCCTCACAACGATCGCGTGCCGAAGTCGCGGTACCCCTCGGGTGGCCAACCGTTTGCTGCGACGGGTACGCGACTACGCACAAGTTTGCGGTGACGGTGCGGTGACCGACCCGTTGGCCAAGCAGGCGCTTGCGGTCCAGGAAGTCGATGAACTCGGGTTGGACGAATTGGACCGGGCGTTCCTTGGCACGCTGATCAAAGTCTACGGCGGCGGGCCAGCCGGCATCGAAGCATTGTCAGCCAGCATGGGTCAGGAGCGCGACACCCTCGAAGACGTCGTCGAACCGTATCTGCTGCAGATCGGTTTTGTCACGCGAACCCGCCAAGGTCGCCAAGCCACCCAGGAGGCGTACCAACATTTGAACCTCGATTGGCCCGCTCCCAACGCCACAACCCAAAACGGCGAACCCTCCCTGTTTTCCAATCCTGGCGACTGATTCGCCAACAAGCGGGCCAACATCGAAGAAACCACGCTTGCAACGTCCGAATATCACTTTGGAGCGACGCTCTTTCCCTGACCGCTATCGCTCGCGACGCTTGACGGATCGGGCTGGGCGGGCGGAGGTCATTGACTCGCCATTTTCCTGGCGCTACGTTAAACTGTCCCACTACTGTATTCAGTCAGATTACGGGCCGACCGAGGCCCATTCAGGCACGTTTGCATGCAACGAATTAAGAATTCATCGAATACTGCGAGATTGGCAAGTTGTCTTGCGCTCGTGCTGATCGTGTCGGCTGGTTGTTTTGAAAAAGACGGCGGGAATAATGATGGCACCGGTGGTCGCGTTGGCGACGTGCTGGATGTCAACACGACTGGTGTGGGCGACAGTCCGGGTCAGGATCTACCGTCGGCTGGCGCGTTCGACGCCCGCGTGGTGAACGAAAGCTCCTTCGCCGCCAATGTCCTCTTTGAATTCTTTCTGAATGATACCACCGTCCATCAGACC
>BQJS01000336.1 GCA_021604825.1 Phycisphaerae bacterium
CTGGCTCGACTACCTCCGCTCCCGCGACGCACGCAAACTGGACAAAGTGTTTTACCACCATCAAATCGACATCGTGTCACTCGCTGCGCTCACCGGATGGATTGGCCGCGCGTTTCAAGAAGACTCCGGCCCCGCATTCGATCACGATTCCGATCGGTTCGCGGCCGCCCGGCTCTACTACCGCCGCGGCGAGTACGATCAAGCGCGGACCTGTGCCGAACAACTGCTGGAATCCACGACCGAACGCGGCGTTCGGTGCAACGCCTACGAATTAATTGGATTCTCGTACAAGCGGCTCGAGAACTGGGACGCGATGGAATTCGCATGGACGCAATTCATCGCCGAATTCCCCAAACACCTCGTCGCCCGTGTCGAACTGGCGAAACACCTCGAACATCGCGCGCGCAACTACACCGAAGCGGAACGGCATTGCGAGGAGATGTTGCAGTACCTCGACACCCGATCATCCCTCGGACGATCCCGCGCACATGATGATGTGGTCGCGGAGGAAATGCGTAAGCGGTTGGAACGTATCCGCCGCAAAAGCGAACGATAGACACTCGCAGGGAGGGCCAAGTTCCTCGAAGAGTTGCGAAGCACGTCTGGGCTTGGCCAGTGACACGCGAAACATTTAATCCTCGTTCGCACGCTTCGCAGGGGAATGCATACGAGGCGAAGAAGCAAACTTACTCGTCGAGGGTATTCGTCTGCAACAACTCGAAGAGCCCGGAATTGAGGCCCATGATGACTTCACTGCCCGCGGGTGTCGCGTCTTCCAGCACTTCCAGTGAGCGCATGAAGCGGTAGAGTTCGGGATTCGCACCGAATGCATCCGAGATAATCGAGAGCGATTGGGCATCGCCTTCACCGTGCAGAATTTTTGCATCACGCTCGGCGTTGGCGGCAATGACTTGCACCTGCCGATCGGTCTCACCGCGGATGATATTCGCTTCTTTCTTCCCTTCACTTCGATACGCGTCCGAAATACGCGCGCGTTCCGCCTGCATCCGGCCGAATACCGCCTCCAGATTCTCTTTCAACAAGTCCGCACGTTTAATGCGCACATCGATAATTTGAATCCCGTATTTTTCACGTGCTTCGGCATCCGACCGCGCGGAAACCGTTTGCATCAACTCTTCCCGACCGCGTTGAATGTCTTCCCGCATCGGATTCTGTTCACTCAATGCGGCCCGCAATTCGATTTCATCTTCCACCGCGGTTTCATCAACGGCACCCGCTGTCTCGGTGTCTGAATACCGGTTGTCCGTGCGAATGACTTCGATCAACGGATTCTTCCCCAACACTTCGCGCATGTTGGAGTAAATAATATCGTCAAGCCGTTCACGCGCATTGCGTTCGTTTTGCACGCGCACCCGGAAGAGCAGCGGATTAATAACACGCCACCGGCCGAAGTTGTCCAACTCCAGTTTCTTTTTGTCCGCCAGCACGATTTCCCGTGGTTCGGCGTCGTAGACCATCACAACATCCGGAAATATTTCCACCTTATCGATACCAAACGGCAGCTTGAAACGAAGTCCAGCACCTTGGCTGACTTCCAAATCTTCCGGATTATCCACGTTCGCGTCGCCGGCCATATCAGCACGTTGCGTGACGGCGAGGATTTCTTGCCGAATCAGTTCGAATTCGGCTTCAGTCTTTCGCGCACCGACAATCACTTTGATGGGTTTACTCAGGCGCGTGACGACCGCCTGTTGCCGCTCGTCGATCACATACGTACACGTGCTGAAAAAAAGAATCAGCACAAGCAACCCAACAGCCAAAAGAAGAGGAACGGTTCCGATCTTGCTCATGGTTCGACCCTCCGTAGCGATGGTTGCGTGCGGTCGGGCGGAAGGTCGCGTTGCAGCTCTGGCACCGTACGCACGACCGGCGCTGCACGGCGAGCAGGTTCACCGGGAATTGTAGTTCCACCGCTCAGCGATTTCAGATTCACGATGCCGGCGTTCTCATCAATGACCGTCAGTTTTAGGAGGGGCAATAATTGTTCCATGGCGTCGAGGTACAACTGAGTTCGCGTCAGTTCCGGCGCCAGACGGTATTGCGTGGCAATCGCCTGGAATCGGGATACCGCGCCATTGGCTTGGGCGATTCGGGCTTCTTTATAGGCCTGCGCCTCCAGCTTCAACGCTTCGGCCTGGCCTTCGGCGAGGGGCACTTCACGGCTCTGATATGCCTTGGCCTCATTGATGTACTGCGCGCGTTCTTCACGCGCCGAAGCCACGTCCGTAAACGCCTTCTTCACTTCCTCCGGCGGTTGAACGTCCTGCAGGTTCAACGCCGTGATACTAATTCCCATTTCATAGAGGTCAGCCATGTCCTGCACTTTTTCCCGGACTTCGATCTGCACCTGGTCTTTACCGGTCGTCAGTACATCGTCGATGGGATGGTTCCCCACCGCTTGGCGCAACGCTGACTCCCCAATATCGCGCAACGTTTCCTGAACAGCTTCCGGCTTTTCATAGTTGAATAAATACGCCCGCGCATCGCTGATTTTGTATTGGATGGCCATCGAACAATTCACGATGTTTTCGTCACCGGTCAACATCTGCGCTTCTTTGATCAGGTAACTGTAATCGTCCATGAACGAAATATAGGTGGGGCTATCCCCGGAACCTTCGGTCCGAAATCCGAATTCGATGCGCCGCGTAATTGTCACTTGCGGCTTTTCGACCGTCTCGATGGGCCACGGCGCCTTGAAATGAAAGCCCGGCTGCGTGCTCCGAACGTACTTACCAAATCGTAGGACAATGCCTTCCTCGTCCGCGTCGACCATATAGGCCGGCCCGCCGCGAACCAGCCAAAAGGCGAAGATCAAGACGATCAGCCCCATCAGCACCGGTCCGGTGGGAATATTGAATTGGCGGTTGCCAATCGGCGGTACAACTTGCGGTTTTTTCAGGGCCATCGTGAGTTCTCGATACTGCGGTTGGGGAGCGTCCACAGTACTTGCCCGGCGATACGTGAATCAAGAACCCAGCCCCACGCACGAATCGGCCACCCGGATATACCGCCACGGAACCGCGGAGAAACGGTCGAGCACCACACTCAAGTGGTTTATTTTGAAGCGTTTAGCGGTCCACGCCGGACGGAGGACCTGTTGCTTTTGGCCCGCGTCAAGGGTAGAATACATCTATAGAGGGCGGCGCTCGATCCTCATATCGATATGAAACCGTTTCACTGAAGGAGTTCTTGGCAATGTTGCTCAAGAGAACCTATTCTCTGCTTCTGTTCGCGATCGTGCTCACGCTTACGTTTGGGATGTTTTCCGTGGAAGCGGGGGCGCAACCCGATGGTCAAGCCGGTAATGACATGATGGCCAAAAAGGGTATGAGTGGACTGTTTGCCGGCAAACTGGGGAACGACGATCCCCGGGCACCGACGCCCGTGCAAAAGTGGATCGGTATCGGATCGCTGGGCGTGATGGTTATCGTTATCAAGTATCTCTAAATTCAGTTTCCGTGTACGTCGCAG
>BQJS01000337.1 GCA_021604825.1 Phycisphaerae bacterium
GCTACACGGGGGACAACGACAGTTGAATATTGGGCCTGATACCGCCGGGCCAGCGGCGCGGACTCCACGGAATCCGTTCGGAGTTTGTGTACCGCGAGTGGGTTTTGACGAAGGGGTTCAGGGTAGTCGGTTAGCTCAGTAGGCAGAGCATCACGTTGTTAACGTGACGGCCGCGGGTTCAACTCCCGCACCAACTTGGAACGCTTGTTAAAGCGCGCAGGTTCAAACCCTGCTCCACACGAACGGCCCGGGGGGAATCGGTCGCAATGTTGCGTCGGTTTGACGATGCGCATACCGGGTATCACACAGGGTGCTCATCCAAGAACAGCATACGAAGGTGTCCTGAAGAGTGTGGATACCGCCGATTGGCTTTGATGCAGCGACAAGCGCTTGAGACGCTGAAGTGGTGAATTCGGATTCTCTTCGTTTGACCGCTCATTGAAAGCGTTCGGCTAAAGCGACTTTCCACACCGGAGGTGTGACGCACGTGCGGAACGGTTTCTCCCGGGCCACATTACCGGCGACGACATAGATACGAACAAGCAATAACCCGACGAGGGGAGGAACATACAATGTTTGGAATGATGAAGCGCGTAAAGATTCGATCGTTTGAGAAAGGTTTCTTGTTTCGCGACCGCGAATTTCGCGGCATCGTGGAACCGGGACGCCGTTGGTTTTTCGGTATGCCGTTCTCGTTGCGCATCGACATCTCCTCGCAGCGCGATCCGTGGATTGAGCATGAAGCGCTCGACGTCATTGCGCGTTCGGGCATGCTCGGCGATGCGGCGGAAGTCTTGGAGATTCGCGACCACGAGCGCGCGCTGGTCTGGATTGACGGACGGTTCGACCGCGTGTTGTTGCCGGGGTTGTATGCGATCTGGAAAAACTTTCATCAGGTGCGCGTAGAGCACGTCGATGCACGTCGAGTCCGATTCGAACACACGGACTTGAACGTGATTCGGAAGTCGCCATCGGTATCCGCGGCATTGGACCAGTTTTCCGTGGACGAGCGCCATGTGGGCGTGTACTTGAAAGACGGCGTGGTTGAGGAAATGTTGGAACCCGGCCAGTATGCGTTTTGGAAGGATGAAGCGAAGGTGAAATTACTTCATCTCGATCTTCGCGAGAAGATGGTGGACGTGGCCGGGCAGGAGATCATGACGTTCGACAAGGTGACGCTTCGCATCAATGCGGTCGTGACGTACGCGATCGAGGACGTGAAGAAGACGATTGAACGTCAGGAAGACCCGCACCAGGCGTTGTACCGTGAGGCGCAGTTGGCGCTCCGAACCGCAGTCGGCACGAAAGCGCTCGACGACTTGCTGTCGGATAAGGCCGCGTTGTCGACCGATTTGGAAACGGCGCTTCGTGCGCGAGCCGCGGAATACGGCTTAGGCGTATCGTCGGTCGGCGTGCGGGACATCATCTTGCCCGGCGAGATGAAGGACTTGTTAAACCGCGTGACGGAGGCGAAGAAAGCGGCGGAGGCGAATTTGATTACGCGCCGCGAAGAGACCGCGGCGATGCGTTCGCAAGTGAACACGGCGAAGCTGTTGGAATCGAATCCGACGTTGATGCGCTTGCGCGAGTTGGAGACGTTGGCAACGATTGCCGAGTCGACGAAGTTGCAGGTGATCTTGGGTGAAAAAGGACTCGCGGATCGAGTCGTGAACTTGCTCTAAGGCAAGGGAAAGCAATTGTGATGCTTCAGATTGACGGAAGAATGGGAGAGGGCGGAGGCCAGGTGCTTCGTGCCAGCCTTGCCCTCTCCCTGGTGACGGGAAAACCGTTTGTCATCGAGGACATTCGCGGCGGACGTTCGAAGCCTGGGTTGCTTCGGCAGCATTTGGCCGCCGTACGCGCCGCTGCCGAAATTAGCGATGCGGAGTTGTCCGAGGTGTCGGTGGGGTCGTCGCGGCTTGAATTTCATCCTCAGAAGATTTCCGGGGGCGACTATCAGTTCGCGGTGGGTTCCGCGGGGAGTGCTTCACTCGTTTTGCAGACGGTGTTGACGCCGCTGTTGCTTGCGGATGCTCCCTCGCGTCTTCAGTTCGAAGGCGGTACGCACAACCCAATGGCGCCGCCGGTGCACTTCGTTCAGCAGACGTTTATTCCGCGCCTTTCGGAAATGGGCGCAAAGATTTCGGTTACGCTCGACCGGTTTGGATTTTATCCCGCGGGCGGCGGACGGTTTTCCGCCGAAATCGAGCCTTGCGCGAAACACGTGCGGCTCGACCTGATGGATCGGCCGGCCAACGTGAAACTGAAGGCAATTGCATACGTATCGCAGATCCCGGAAAGCGTTGGGCGGCGCGAATTAAAAACGCTCGCGGATGAGTTGCCGCTGCCGTTGGATTTGAGCGAAATCGTTGTTGTTCCCGATGCCATCGGTCCGGGGAATGCATTGACCGTTTCCATTGAGTCCGAACGGATGGTCGAAGTGATTACAGGATTCGGCGAACGAGGCACGGCAGCGGAGCGTGTAGCGAAAAAAGTTTCGAATGCGGTGAAGCGCTACTTGAAGGCCGGGGCACCCGTTGGGGCGCACTTGGCGGACCAGTTGATTGTTCCGATGGCGGTTGGTGCGGGCGGACGGTTCCGCACATTGCCGCCTTCGCGCCACCTGGAGACCGTCGTGGAAATTACACGCCGGTTTCTTGATGTAGATATTTCACTGACGCCCACCGACGCAATCGCGTGGGATGTTGAAGTTACGACCTGATGAAGGAACGGGTGCAATGAAGAATCGAGAGTTGAGAAACCTAGGGTTTCCAAAAACCGCCTATGATGCCGCGCACACGGCGTTGCGAACACTGATGAAAGAACGGGGTTTGGACTCGGACAGCGTTCGCACGCAATTTCAGCAAATCGCGAGTGCGCCGGACGACTTTTTGGGTGACCCGGTGCTGGGTCCGGTTGCGGAACGCGTTGTCGAGGCCCGTGATGCTCGCCAATCGTTCACGCCGCGTGTGGAGCCTGCACCCTATCGCCAATGGGGTGACGACCTCGAAGCGCATTCGATCGAGCAAATGGAGTGGGCGTGCAAATTGCCGGTCGCGGTGCAGGGTGCGTTGATGCCGGATGCACACCCCGGCTATGGATTGCCGATTGGCGGCGTGCTCGCAACGGAGAATGCGGTGATTCCGTACGCCGTGGGAGTAGATATCGCCTGCCGCGTGAAATTGACGGTATTGGATTGGCCGGTCGAGCATCTGGAGTCGAAACACGACGAGTTGAAGAGTGCGCTAATCCGCGAGACCCAATTTGGTATCGGCGCGAAGTTTAAGAACAAACGTATGCACGACGTACTGGATATGGACTGGAACGTGAGTCCGGTGACCAAAGCAAATAAGGACAAAGCGTGGTCGCAGTTGGGTACCAGCGGAAGCGGCAACCACTTTGTGGAATTTGGCGTGCTTCGGGTGGACAACGAAACCCTCGATCTGAAGCCGGGCAAATACTTGGCGTTGTTGAGCCATAGCGGC
>BQJS01000338.1 GCA_021604825.1 Phycisphaerae bacterium
CAAAGGCTGTGGCGGACGCGGCGCATCTTTAATGGAACACGGATGACACGGATCTAGCGGATTTTCACGGATAGATTGTATACACCGTCATCCCCGCGAACGCGGGGATCCAGCGTTCAAAATTAGAACCACGAATGGACACAAATAAACACGAATCGGGAGGGCATTTCATCTGTGTTTATCTGTGTGCATCTGTGGCCAAAGATCAGTCCGTTCACACCCATGACCAGCGCAGCATTCCACTCGGCTTGAGGTGCGCTGCCCACCAGTAAAGTTCAAATGTCTGCGTTCCCTCTTTGGCACGTTGTGAAAAAGGCCAATACCAGTCCTTGCACGACCTCCAAGTCATCGTGATTCCAATTTCGCCGTTGTCGAATTCTTCATACTCGGAAGGCGACTTCATTTGAAACAGAAAGGGCGCTCTGCCGGAATCGGAGTCCGCATGTCCCCACGGTCGTCCGCCTAGCTTAAGGTCGAACAGAAATGATTCGACATTCGAATTCACTCCGACTTCTTCCGCGAGTGATTTGCCGGGGATGTCATAGGTGCGGTGGATCACGCCGTAGCGCGGCCCAAAGAGTCGTTGATTGGGCGGGATGTCATCCTGTGCGATTAACGGCTCGTCCGTTGGGTTGAGCCAAAATGACGTGACGTGGTTATGTGCGTTCACGAACATCGCCAAGATCTCACCTGGGAGTTCGCCGACAATATCCTTCGAATCGCGAAAATTGATTTGGCCAAGAAATGGGAGCGGCTTTCCGCGCCAGTTTTTCGGCCAAGGCCGGGCAGCGGGCCAATACGGTAGACCGCCGAGTTTGGACATGGTGCGGTCTGTTGTTTCCCCATGACTGAAATTGAAAATGTCGCAAGGAACGGAATTCTCCGGAGCGTCGTGATCGCGGGCGATTACGTAATCAATCGCAGCGAGATTGTCATTCAATGTTGCGTCAATTTCTGCCCGGATTTGCGCGGAGAGCGTCGCGCGATAGTCGGGCGAGCTGTTGCGAAGTGATTCGTGAAGCGTGCGCAGCCGATGAAGGTCCAATTCCGGATGGAATCGGGTTGACGTGTCCTTGGTTATGTTGACGAAATCTGCCATAGCGCCACCGAACTAATTGTAACCCAACAGTCAAGAATTGGGAATCGAATAGAACCCGTAGCATTCAAGCATCAGAACCACGAATGGACACGAATAAACACGAATTGAGCAGGCATTTCATCTGTGTTTATCTGTGTCCATCTGTGGCGAATCATCACTCGGCGTCGACGACGCAACGGAAGCCAATCGTGCCGGCGCGACAACTTTCGGGGTCGGTGTTATGTGCTGACAATCACGAGTGCGGGACGCTCCAGCGCTCCCATTGATCGTTTGGGCGGTTTCGGCACATTACGACAATAGGATGCTTGTCGGGTGGGGCGGGCTGTTGTAAGCTGATGGGCGACACCGGAGGGGCTCATGATGGCAATGCGTGCAATCGCGTTGGTGGTTTTGGCGTTTGGTCTAGTTATCGGAGTCGCGTCATCCCAGGACAATGCGACGAAAACACAGCCGGTGAATGTGACTGTTGTAGATGCGGAGACGGGTTCGCCGCTCGCGGGCGTCTCGATTCAGATGAACCACGAAGGCGGCAAAGAGAAGTACACCACGGACGATTTGGGGCAAGTTGTGGGGGAGGTGTCCCATTCTCCCGACGGATACTCAAGCATCGAAGCCGATATCGTGGGCTACGTTCCGATGAAGGCTACGTGGCGACCTCGCGACGACGGCATTTACTGCCCCGAGACGGTGCGGATGGAACTTCCGAAAGGTACGACCATCGCTGGTTTCATTCGCAACGAATCCGGCGAACCGATCGAGAAGGCCACGGTCGAACTCTTGGTGCCGAACGAACCCTACGAAGGCCGCGTTAAACCCAGCATCTACAAGCGACGAGTCCGGACGGACAACGAGGGGAAATGGTCGGCGGACTTCATGCCCGAACAATTGCTTGACGTGTGGATCAAGCTTTCACACCGCGACTATTCCAATGACAACCATTTCGGTGCCACCCCCAAGCCGAATATGGACCAGCTTCGTGACGGTACCGGCGTCATGGTGATGAAGCGTGGCATCTTGATGGCGGGGCGCGTCGTGGACACGGATGGAAATCCAATCGCGAACGCGGACGTGAAGCAAGGCGCCGATCGATGGGGTTCCAATTATCCGAGGACCGGCACGAAAGACGACGGCACGTTTGAATTCCGAAATACCGAAGCCGGCAGCGTGGTCTTGACCGTCCAGAAAGATGGCTACGCGCCGTCGGTGCAAAAAGTCACGACCATGCCGGACATGGAGCCCATTGAATTTGTGCTGGGTGCACCGAACGCGGTCCGAGGCCGCGTGGTCGACGCACTGGGCGAACCGCTCGAAGGCGTTTCAGTCGTGGCGGACACCTGGCGCGGTTATCGTGCGATCAGTTGGCGCACGGAAACGGACGCGGAGGGCCACTTCGAGTGGGCCAGCGCGCCGGAAGACCCGGTCCAATACGACATTCTCACGACGGGGCTGATGTCGGCACGCCAGGTCGCGTTGGAGCCGGGCGACGAAGTTCACAAAATTACGCTGCATCCAGAACTGGTCATATCCGGCAACGTAATCGACGCGGAAACGAAACAACCCATACCATCTTTCAGTGTCATCAATGGCATCGATTGGAAGAACGGCAACCCGCCCAATTGGTCGCGGCGCGATATTATCAAAGGCCGTGACGGCGCCTACAAAGTGACGCACGATTATCCCCACCCTGCGCATCTGGTCCGCATTGAAGCGGAGGGATACTTGCCCGGCGTATCCCGTCCGTTCTTGAACGGCGAAGGCGCGCAGACCTTCGATTTCGAGTTGCAAAAAGGCGTGGCAATCGCGGGTGCCGTGCATGGTCCCGATGGCAATCCCGTGGATGGGGCGACCGTGACCTTATGCACGGTATCGGCCGGTGCGTACATCCAAAATGGTTTTCCGCAAACGCACACGAACGCCCCCATGAAGACGACCGGCGCGGATGGCCGGTTCGAATTTCCACCGATGGCCGAAGATTTTGCACTGGTGGCCGTTCACGACGGCGGCTTCGCAGAAATCGACCGAAGTGAATGGGAGGAGAGCTCGGACATTCGGCTGGAGCCGTGGGCCACGTTAACCGGTGAAGTGCTTGTGGGAGGCGAACCGAATGCGGGCGTTCGTGTGGACGTCAACCATAACCGGCCCTATCAACCCGGTGTGCCGCAGATTAATTTTCAATACTATACGCAAACGGACGACCGGGGGCATTTCTCGATCGAACGGCTTGCGCCCGGCGACGTACGTGCCGGAAAACAATTCGTGCTCAGCGAACAGAGTTGGACGACCACGCACGGCATACCGGCGTCGCTTGCGCCCGGTGCGTCCGCGCACGTCGTCATCGGAGGTACCGGCCGGCCTGTCGTTGGGCGTATTGC
>BQJS01000339.1 GCA_021604825.1 Phycisphaerae bacterium
GGACAACGTCTCCAAAAGCGTGTCGTACCGACAGGAAAGCCCTACTTTCTCAAGCCAGGGACGGCAGAATGCCTCAAGCTGCTGAAATCGTACGACGGCACCCCGTTCGATGTGTAGATTCCCGATGACGATATTCTCGCCGACCGTCAAATTCGGGAAGAGATCCAGCTCCTGGAAAATGATCGCGATTCCGTGGCGTTGGGCGTCCAACGGAGACGACAGCTCGACCGGTATATCGTCAATTAAAATGCGGCCCTCATCGGGTCGATGCACCCCGGCGACGATCTTGCCCAAGGTACTTTTTCCGGCGCCGTTCTCACCAACCAGCACGTGCACCTCGCCCTTTGCAATGTCCAAAGAAACATCATTGAGGGCTTGCACACCACCGAAGTGCTTGTCTATGTGTTCGAGCTTTACCATGCCGCCTCAGCACGAACGTGTCGGCTTCGGCTTGGGTAAACCGTCGAACCGGGAACGCCAAAATCGATTGACCACACCGGCCATTTTCTCTTAAAAATTAAAATCGAACGGTCAAAAAACATACGCCAATACCACTTCAATCTCAGCGCCGATCATATCAATGTTGAGATTCCCAAGTCGATTGCGAAACGACACCGACGCCGCCAAAACCAGGACAGGTACCTGTCTTCAGCCACGTGATCCCAAACAGTGTGTAGATTCACGGCGCCATGCCGGATTTCTTCTCGAACGCAATGGGGTCCGTGTCGGCTCCCTCTGCATCCTCAAACAATCGTAGGCGTTTCAACAAAGAAAAACGTTCACAATCCTATGGGAGAGAATCGTGAACGACAAATACACTCACACGCGCAATAATCGGCAGAAATATAGCGAACCCTATTCGGTGGTGCTGCCTACTTAGAGAAGTTCGAACTCATACCTATTTCTTTATACGCACATTCACTGAACGAGGGATCGTCGATGGGAAAGGAGGAAGAAAGACGGTATTCACGAAGACGACGCCATCAAGACAGTGTAGAAATATCCGACACGAATTCTAAAGTAATAAAATTGCGCATTTTGCAAAGTAAAGAACGGAGTGTTACTCATGAAAAAAGGTTTTACGCTCATCGAATTACTCGTAGTGATTGCCATTATCGGTATTTTGGCGGCAATCCTGCTCCCTGCGCTCGCGCGCGCACGTGAAGCGGCACGCCGCGCGAGCTGCCAAAACAATCTGAAGCAATGGGGTTTGATCTACAAAATGTACGCCAACGAATCACCGGGGGAAAAACTTCCTCCCATACAAGTAGGTGCTTGGTTCAATGCGTCGGGTTCCTATGAACCCGGTGCAGAGTCAGATTTCAGCCTTGGCCCAGTCGTTCGCGCGATCTTTCCCGAATACCTTACCGATTCCGCCATTATGTTTTGCCCTTCGGATTCCGGCGGTGCTCGGGAAAAGCAAGTTGATCCAGGTGGTGCGCTGACAAATTCCAATTTCCCCTCAAGCCCGTGCACAGGCTATATGTCGTGGGATGGTTTCGCCTGCATGCGCGGAATCGATGCAAGCTATGGCTACACCGGTTGGGTGTTTGATCGTACCGGCCCAGAAGATCCCGTTGTCGCGACCGACACGCCCTTCGGCCCACTGACGATTCCGGCAGGTTCATCGCAACAGATGGTGAACTGGCTGCAATACCTTCTGGCCGTCGGGCCCGGTGCAGCGGAGCTCACCACCCTGATTTCTAACAACCGAGAAGGATTTGCACCCTTCGTGGATCAGGACATGGATCTATCCTCATTGGGCGGTGGGGGCAACAACGGAACGGACACCTTGTACCGTCTTCGCGAAGGAATTGAACGGTTCATGATCACCGACATCAATAATCCTGCGGCGTCCGCCCAAGGGCAAAGCGAAATCTTCATCATGTGGGACGCGGTGTCGACATTTGTTTCCGCGTACAACCACATCCCCGGTGGATCGAATGTACTGTACTTGGACGGGCATGTCGCCTACCAACGATATGACTTGAACGGCGAAGCGCCGTGCAACGGGCCGTTGGCCAAAATCACGGGGCTCTTTACAGAAGCCGAATAGCACACATCGTCAAATCGCTAATTTGCGAAGGCTTGTGGCGTCTGGAAATGTTCAGGCGCCACAAGCCATTACTGCTTGCAGGCCCCATCCGAATGTCCACAAAACGCAGCATGCATAGAACAACCTATTTCGCCACAATGGCGTTCGTATTGATGTTGCAAAACTGGTTGCGCCGGGCACCCTTGAATGCCCGGGAATGACAACAGGGGAGTGTCAGCGATGAGCCCTACTGCGCGAACTCGTGTACTGTTTTCTGTCCTAACCATCCTAACTTCACCGGTCATCTCACCGGTCATCTTGGCCCAGTCGCAAAGTGGATTGCTCGCAAATCTACCGACACTAAAGCAATACGAAGTGGCCCGGGTATCCAGTTTCGACCCCAGCGGAGGGAACGCGGATGGTCGACATGATCACCCCTTGCAGCCAGGCGAAACCCGGGAAATTGCCAACCTCGAAGGTGCGGGAGCGATTACCCATATATGGATCACCATGGCATCCAAGGACGAACAACATCTCAAGAATCTGATCCTGCGCATGTACTGGGATGGCGAAAAATCGCCATCGGTTGAGGCGCCCATTGGCGATTTCTTTGGCCTGGGAAACAATCGTTATTACCAGTACGCCAGTCTCCCCATTCAAATAGGCACGGATAAAGGTCTCAACTGCTTCTGGCGTATGCCCTTTGGATCGGGTGCCAGGATTACGATTAGCAATGATGGCCCACTACCCTGCCTCGCCTTTTATTACTACATCGACTACCAAAAATACGGTGCGCTGCCGGACGACACCGGGCGATTCCACGCACAGTACCGGCAAGCGTACCCCGAAGACTCATCAGAAAATTACCTACTCCTGGAAGCCAAAGGGCGCGGCCACTACGTAGGATGCAATCTTTCCATTCATCTTCGTGCCGGCGCATGGTGGGGAGAGGGCGACGATATGATCTACATCGATGGCGCCGATCAACCACAGCTTCATGGCACGGGCGCGGAGGATTATTTTTGCGGTGCATGGGCATACGGCGAGTCCGGGCCAAAGACCTTCAGCAATCTCTATTTTGGTGCGCCCTTCATAGAAGGAGGCCACAAAAGCGGTGCCTTGTGGAACGTTTATCGCTATCATATTGAGGATCCCATACCGTTTACCGATTCCATCAAAGTTACCATCGAGCATGGCCATGCGAACGAGCGCCAGGACGACTACGCCTCGGTTGCCTACTGGTATCAAACTGAACCGCATGCCCCCTTTCCGCCCTTGCCCCGTGCGGGTGCGCGTATGTTTGCCGAATCCTCCACGTACACCGAGGAATTCTATTGGGGCGTTACCGAATCGGAACGTTGGGCCGAGCAATTCAACAATGACCGCGTCACCGCAGCGTCGACCCTGGAATACGGAAACTTCTGGAGTTTTG
>BQJS01000340.1 GCA_021604825.1 Phycisphaerae bacterium
ATCTGATACTCCTGAACGAACCCGCCAATGGACGCCACTTCACTTACACCTTCCGCAGCCAACAACGCATAGCGCACGTACCAATCCTGCACTGTGCGCAACTCCTGCAAATCCCAACCGCCGATCGGTGCGCCATCCGGATCGCGCCCTTCCAGTGTGTACCAATACACCTGGCCGAGCCCCGTGGCGTCAGGGCCAAGTGCCGGTTTCACGTCCATCGGCAATGTCCCCGACGGCAGACTGTTCAGTTTTTCCAGAATGCGGCTACGCGACCAATAGAATTCCGTCTGCTCATTGAAAATGACGAAGATGGACGAAAAGCCGAACACGGACGTGCTCCGAATCGTCTTGACGCCCGGCAGACCCAACAGCGAAACCGTAAGTGGATACGTGATCTGATCTTCGACGTCTTGTGGAGATCGGCCCGGCCATTCCGTGAAGACGATCTGTTGGTTTTCGCCGATATCCGGGATCGCATCCACCGGCACGGGATCCCGTGGCATCCAGCCGACGTCCCAGTCGAACGGCGCAACCCGGATTCCCCAGACAACGATGAACGCCACAAGCAACGCGACCACGACTTTGTTCGTCAAAAAGAAATAGAGCACCCCGTCCAATGGCGACCGCGGCGTTGGGTTCAAATCGGCCACGTCACGAACCCTCCATGTGAGCGTGGTCATGCCCGGTCGCACCGGCGGGCACGCCCTTAGGGTTCATCATGCTGCTCTCGCCGCGGATTTGCAGATCGCTGTCGATTTTGAAGTTGCCTTGCGTCACGACCCGGTCACCTTCCGCCAGGCCGCTAAGCACGATGTAATACTCACCCGCACGGGGTCCCAACTCGATGTCCCGCGGTTCGTACGTGGCCCGTTCGGCATCCGGCATCTCAACGTAGACTAGCGCGCGTTTACCAGTGATCAGCGCCGCCGACACGGGAATGACAAGGGGTTTATCCTCGGTGTCCGCTTCGGCGCTTACATACCCCAATGATTCTGCCGTAACCAATGTCATGCCGCAGATATCACACGTCCCAGGCCCGTCGCGTACGATCTCCGGATGCATCGGCGAAATCCACTTGCCCGCCAACGCGGGATCCATTACTCGATCATCCGTTGCGACTTGGGCCGTAACAATTGCTCGCACAAACATCCCCGGCTTCAATGCGCCATCCACATTGGGCACGTTAACCCGCACATTCACTGTTCGCGTATCGGGGTTTAGCATTGGATCGATAAACGCGATCTTGCCTTCGATCGTAGCTCCAGGATGAGCCTCTGTCGTAAACGTTACCGTTTGTCCGTAGTGGAGCCACGCGAGATCGCTTTCGTACGCGTGCAATGTGATCCACACCTGAGTCAAATCGGCGATCGTATAAATCCGTGTACCGGTCTCAACGTACATCCCTTCTTGCCCATTGCGCTCAATCACCGTGCCCCCGATGGGCGCATAAATCGTGACGTGGTCGGATCGATCATTTCCTTTTTCCGCCGCGCTGATCTGTCCTTCTTTCAACCCCCACCGTTTCAACTTGCTACGCGCAGCTTCGAGCGTGGCCTGTGCAGTTTGCTTGAGGACGTCCGGCGAAGACGCGGTCAGGCCCGCCACCGAACGCGCTGCCCGCCGCAATTCTTCCTGCGCATTCAAGATTTCCGGGCTGTAAAGGGAAACCAAGTGATCGCCTTCGTTCACCGTCACGCCGGTGTAGTCGACGAACAATTCGTCGAGCCGCCCGGGCACCCACGCGGTAATCGACGCCAGCCGAGTTTCGTCATATTCCACTGTGCCGACCATGCGAACCTCCGTCCTCACGAACCGGCGTTCCACGGGAGCGGTCTCGATGCGCATCAGCGCAGCGGCCGCAGGACTGGGTTTGAACTGGGGCCTATCGCCGCCATCCGAATCGCTGGACGCTGCCGGTACCAACTCCATGTGGCAAATCGGACACAAGCCCGGCTCCGATTGCCGGATTTGCAGGTGCATCGAACAAGTCCAAACGACTTCAGGCTCGGCTGATTCGGCATGATCGTGTTCTGGAGGCGCCACGGGCGGTGTCAAAAATGCATGGACGCCATAACCAATCACCGCGGCCACAATGACAGTGATCACCATCGGTATTCGCCTGAATAAACGAGTCAGGTTGCTCATGGGGGTTAATCCTTTTCAAGACGTGCACGAGTGCGAAACCCGTGGATGCACGGGTGGCGCAAATGAGAAGTGCGGAGCGAAAAGGACGGATCTATTGCGTGAGAACGCAGAAAAGGAGCGTGGCAGGTGTGGAATGGAGCGTTGAAACAGCGCTACGGGGCAATGCGGAAGCGCCATAGGCGCGCCAATTCAGTTCGGTCGCCGTGGAAGCAACGAGCGTCGGCGCAAAATTCGATTGATCGGCGCTGGGCACCGTGGTAACTGGGTCTTGGCCCGGGTCGTTTACCGCATTGCGGGCGCAGTCGCCATCTTCACAACAAGATTTTGATTCGGCCGCTTCCGCATGACCGCAACAGCTCGCCCCCACGGGCTCGACCGTTGCTTCCGCGGCACTTGCCGGGCACATGCAAAGCGCAAGATGCCCCATCAACAGCGTCGCTGCGACGAAAATACGGCCTGTGGCCATCGATATTTTTGCGAGAGAAGCGATGAGCGTGTCCCTACGTCCACTGTGATCGTAGCCCAAGACGAAGCATCTGTCAATCCAGCGTTTCATTTGACTGCAAACGCGGGGGCTGCCGCTGTGCGGTGTAACCGCTACCGAGCTTCCAAATCGTACTTTTTTAGCCGGTAGCGTAGCGAACGCGACGACAAGCCCAACCGCTCCGCGGCCCGCTTTTGCGAGTAACGGCACAGTTGCAACGCTTGCGTAATCAGGTCGACTTCAATGTCGGAGATATACGCTTCCAGATCAAAACCGCCGTCCGGCAATTCGGTATGGGTATCGCCGTTTGACGGCACGTGGTTCTGAACGCCGGCGGGCAAATCGGTTAATTCAATGGCACTACCGCGACACAACGCTACCGCGCGTTCCAACACGTTGATCAATTCGCGGACATTGCCCGGCCAGTCAAACCCTTCGAGCGCCGCTTCCGCTTCCGGCGTGATGTCCTGTGGCCCACGCCCCATCGATTCGCGATGATTGGTAATGTAATGCCTCGCGAGCAACGGAATGTCTTCACGCCGCTCACGCAACGGCGGCACCCGCACCGGTATCACGTTCAATCGGTAATACAGGTCCTCCCGGAAAGTACCCTCCCGTGCCATCCCTTCAAGGTCACGGTTGGTCGCGCTAAGAATCCGCACATCCACCGTGGAGGGAACCGTTGAACCAATGGGCGTGATTTCGTGGTTGTCCAACACGCGCAAGAGTTTCACCTGCAACGACAACGGCATTTCACCAATTTCATCCAGAAACAACGTCCCGCCATGCGCCACAACAAAGAGACCTTCTTTGTCGTCCACCGCGCCCG
>BQJS01000341.1 GCA_021604825.1 Phycisphaerae bacterium
CCTAGAACACCTGGCAGAGAACCTCGCCGCCCACATTTTCCTCACGTGCGATGTGGTCAGACATCACGCCCTTCGGTGTGGACAGAATGGAAATACCCAACCCGTTGTAAACACGGGGAAGATCAGAAACCGACGAGTACACCCGACGGCCCGGCTTGGACACGCGCTTGATCTCGTTGATCACGGGCGTACCTTCAAAATATTTGAGTTCAATCTCAAATTCAGCGCGGTTGTTGTCGAAGGACACTTCCGTATAACCACGGATATATCCTTCAGACTGCAGCACCTCCAGCACCCGGCGACGCAGGTTTGAGCCCGGTGTAACCACCTTGCTCTTGCCACGCATCTGGCCGTTGCGGATACGAGTTAGCATATCGCCGAGCGGATCAGAAAAAGACATGTGTTCTCTCCTCTACCAGCTTGACTTGACCATGCCTGGGATCTGGCCATTTGAGGCAAAATCCCGAAGCGCGATACGTGACATTTTCAGCTTGCGATAGTAGCCGCGCGGACGCCCGGACACTTCGCAACGATTTACAACCCGCGTCGGTGCGGAGTTGCGTGGCAAAGCAGAAAGCTTGAGCTGCGCCTGGATGCGTTCCTCAATGGGAAGATCCTGATCACGAATGATCGCACGCAGCGCTTCGCGCTTCGCTGAAAACTTTTTAACAAGCTGCTGACGCCGCTTGTTCTTCTCGATGGCGCTCTTTTTCGCCATGCTTATCCTCCTAGTCCCTACCGTATCGATGACGCAGTGTTGTCTTGGACAACCCGCTACGACGTGAAGGGGAAGTTGAGTTCGCGAAGGAGAGCCCTCGCCTCGTCATCAGTGGAAGCCGTTGTGCAGACAATGATGTCCATTCCCCACACATGATCGACCTGGTCGTATTCAATTTCCGGGAACACGATGTGTTCTTTCAGGCCCATGGCGTAGTTGCCATTGCCGTCAAAGCTCTTCGGGCTCAGACCGCGAAAGTCACGAACACGCGGCAATGCGATGTTCACGAGGCGGTCCAGGAATTCATACATGCGTTCGCGGCGCAGCGTAACCTTGGCACCAATATTCATGCCTTCGCGCAGTTTGAACGATGCTTCAGATTTCTTGGCCTTCGTAATCACAGCCTTCTGACCCGTAAGGGCCTCAAGCGCTGCCACAGCGGAGCCAATCTTCTTGCTGTCACCCACAGCGACACCGGCACCAATATTCAGCACGATCTTGTCGAGCTTGGGTACCTGCATCGGGTTCTTATACCCAAACTCTTCAACGAGCTTAGGACGGACAACAGTTTCATACGTCGCGCGGGCGCGCGGTACGTAATTGTCATCAACTACAGCTGCATCAGCCATCGATTACTTCTCCCGAGCTCTTGGCGACGCGCACCTTGCGGCCATCATCGAGCGTCTTGAACCCAACGCGAGTGGCGTCCCCGCTCTTGGGGTCCTCAATCGCGATATTTGAAATGTGGATCGGTGCCTCCTTGGCAATGATCCCGCCTTCCGCCTGCGGCGTCTGGCGCTGATGGCGACGAACGATGTTGACGCCCTGAACAACGGCACGGTTTTCCTCACGGAGCACCTTGAGCACTTCGCCCTTTTTGCCCTTGTCCTTACCGGTCGTCACAACGACCTTGTCGCCTTTGCGAATTTTCAGTTTCAAAGCCATTGGCTTACAGCACCTCCGGTGCGAGCGAGACAATCTTCATCATGTTCTTGGCACGCAGTTCACGGGTCACCGGGCCAAAGATACGTGTGCCGATGGGCTCACCATTGTTATTCACCAGCACAGCCGCATTGCTATCAAAGCGGATGGCACTTCCGTCCGGACGGCGGATTTCCTTGGCGGTACGAACGATAACCGCCTTCATCACATCGCCCTTTTTCACACGGCCGCGGGGGATCGCTTCTTTGATGCTGACAACAATCGTGTCACCAACACCTGCATATTTGCGCTTCGAGCCACCCAGCACCTTGATGCATTGCACACGGCGGGCGCCGGAGTTATCCGCGACCTCCAAATTCGACTGCATCTGGATCATTGTTCTATTCCTTCACGCCTCTTGTAAGCGCGCTTACGACCAAACTTCTAACTTCGTGAACCTGCGACTGCCCTGAGGCTTACTCGCCGGTATAAATTTCCCAGCGCTTCGTCTTGGAAATCGGCACACATTCACGGATACGTACCTTGTCGCCTGTCTTGAAAGCGTTTTCCGCATCATGTGCGTGATACCGCTTTGTCCGACGAACCGTCTTTCTCATAACCGGATCAGTGAAGCGACGCTCCACGAGCACAGTCACCGTGTCTTTCATCTTGTCGCTGACCACGACACCCTGGAGAACGCGCTTTGGCATCTCGGTATCCCTCTATCTCGGTTAGGCAGAAGCGCCGGCTTTGCCGCGCTCGCCCTGAATGGTTTTGATCCGTGCAATCGTGCGGCGGATCACGCGCAAACGCGCCGTGTTCTCAAGCTGACCGGTAGCCCGCTGGAAGCGCATGTTGAAAGCTTCCTTGCGAAGCTTCACCACTTCATCTTCCATCTGGTCGGGCGTCATATCCCGGACTTCTGCGATCTTCATCGTCTCTATCCTCTTGTCAGCCCTTAGTGGTTGTCGCCGATACGAGTGATGGTACGAACCTGAAGCGGCAACTTGGCAGCGCCAAGTGCAAGTGCTTCCTTGGCCACATCATGTGGCACACCATCAATCTCAAAAATCACGCGACCTGGCTTCACCTTGGCCACCCAGTATTCCGGCGTACCCTTACCTTTACCCATGCGCACTTCAGTCGGCTTCTTGGAAACCGGTACATCAGGGAAAATACGGATCCACACACGACCAGCACGCTTCATGTGACGCGTGATGGCACGACGAGCGGCCTCAATCTGGCGCGCTGTAACACGCATCGGTTCCTGGGCCTTAAGGCCGTGCGAACCGAAGTTCAGCGTCGTTCCGCCCTTGGCCACGCCATGGATGCGCCCTTTATGGGCTTTGCGGAATTTTGTGCGCTTTGGCTGCAGCATCTCTCTAAGTCCTTAAACTCTCAAACAGTGTCGCTACGAGGGCGACCCCATTAATCCCTACCAGGGTCAGTCCCTACGAGGGCGACGATCGCCGCCACCGGGACGTCCACCTTCCTGAGCAGACAAGGCACGCTTTTCATGCGCCATCGGGTCATGCTCAAGGATTTCGCCCTTGAAAATCCAAACCTTGATGCCTGAAGCACCGTAGGCGGTGAACGCCGTAGACGTGGCGTAGTCAATGTCAGCGCGCAGTGTGTGAAGGGGCACACGACCTTCGCGATACCACTCAACGCGTGCAATTTCAGCACCACCAAGACGACCACCACAGGTGATACGAATGCCCTCGGCTCCCATCCGCATGGCGGACTGAACGGAGCGCTTCATGGCACGGCGGAAAGCA
>BQJS01000342.1 GCA_021604825.1 Phycisphaerae bacterium
GGGCGGGGCACCCTGAACTCTTAAACTCCGGGGGCTGTTTGGGGCTTATTCTTTGGCGCGGTCGAGGTAGTCGCCGGTTCGGGTGTCGACTCGGATCTTGTCACCGGGCGCGACGAACGATGGCACGCGGACTTTCGCGCCGGTTTCGAGGATGGCGTCTTTGAGTTGGGCTGACGCTGTTGCACCTTTGACGACCGGCGGCGTATCCGTAATTTGCAGCACCACGACGTTGGGCAATTCAAACGAAATCACCGCACCGTCGAGAATCTGGCAACTGACCTTGCAATTCGGCGAGAGAAAGTCCTTGGCTGGCCCGACGATGTCTTCCGAAACGATGGTTTGATCGAAGGTCTCGGTGTCCATCAGGACAAAGCCGGTCGCGTCTTCGTAAAGGAATTCAAAATCCTTGCCTTCGACGAATGGCACTTCGATGCGATCGTCAACGCTGAATCGCACGTCGATGACGTTGCCCTGCTTGAAGTTCTTGAGGCGGGCTTGCATGTAGCTGCGTTTGTTGCCCTTGGCCACGTGCGATGCCTCATGCACGATGAACAGATCGCCATCGTGAATGATGGTCTTACCCTTTCGAAGTTCGACTGCCTTGATCATGAATTAACTCCGCACGCATTAAGATTCAAAACTTGCAGGCATACTGCGCCAATATCATATCCCGCCACCAGCAAATCAGATGGAGGGTTCTGGCGCAACCCGGTTGCCCCAATAGCCGCAGTATAACAGGGATTTCTTCCCCGCCAATGCGCGCAAGATCGGTGCGCTTCTGTGCCATGGTTGTTGCGTTTTGGGTGGATGGAGCGGTTTGGAAGAGGATTTATGGGACGATTTCGAGAACGTCTTCCACATCGACGATCGTTCCAATCTGGCAATCCACCACTAGATCGCTTCTCGTGGCGATCAGCAGGCGCGACGTGACCCCTGGCGTGGTGATCTCGTCGAACTCGCCATTGTCAACCTGTGGCGATTGGAAGAGGTGATAAATCACGCCGTTCTCGCCGATCCACACGTTGCAAGTCGTACCTTCGACGGTGGCGACGTCGGTTGTTCCGGATACCACAAACGCCGAGCCCTCCGCGAACAACGAATCGGTTCCGAGGTCGAGGTTGAAAGTACACCCGACGATTCCGAACAATCCGAGCAGAACGAGCAAGCCGACTCTCTTGGTGCTGATTGATTTGGTGTAGATCGATTTCATTCGATTGGTTCCTTGTCGAATCACTGGCTGCGGCGTATACCCATGGTTGGCGTATACCCATGGTTGTCGTATACCCATGGTTGTCTGGGATTAACGCCCGCCGCTGTCAATGGATATGGTATTGATCGGCAGGTGGGCATGGAATCATCAAGCAGAACACAGCGTACACTGCCAATACGGAAAATAAACTCCCAAATGGATACGGCTCTTCTATGCTGATACACGCCAATCATGGGCAGGCCCAAGAATCCACCTCCGCCAAATGCCGGTCAAGATTGCTTGAATCGTCGGTGTGGTTTGCTGCGATCGTGCTGATTGCGGGCTGTGATCTGACGCCAGCTGACCCAACCCCGCAGCCGACCGAGTGCGCGCCATCCGATAAGTTGCTGGAAGTGTTCGGAACATTGGAAAATGTCGACCACCCTTGTCGCGAATGGATTGACGAGACGCATGGGCGGGTGGCACGATCGGGCAATGCGAGTGCAGCGGTTTGGTCGCGAAGCACGCAAGCCGGGTCGGCGCTGCTGGTGTCGGCGGTTCATACATTGGGCGTCGGTTGGTTCGGACCGGCCAACACCGAGATTGAGGCGGAGTTGCGCGATCCATCGCAAGAGATTGGCGTGGTGCGGATTACGTTCGTCGCGCCGGACGGAGGCGCGCTGGACAGTGATTCTTCGCCGATGTTTGATTTCTTCAATCAGCCCACGCCCGCCGATCAGAACAACAACTTCTTCGCCGACATTCTGCCGCGCTACGATGCGTTTGTCGCGGTTGTTGACGATCAGAAGCTGATGTCTGGATTGCTTCCGCCGCAACCCGGTCCGCTGCAATTTGCACCGCCGGATATTTACGATCCGCTGGAGCGCACCACGACGGCACCGACTTTCTCCGATGTCAATCCGGACGACATGGTGATGGCCGTCGGATTCCCGGCTGAGGGTTCGTTTGCGGGAGAAATGACCGCGAGCATCGGGACGGTCTTGTCGGCGAGCGAAGTCGATATCGTGCTGCAGATGCTGGCGGACGCGGGCGACGAAGAGGGGTTTATCGAATACGATCCGGACGTTGAATTCATTTTCCGCGGACCTGCAGCGGGCGGGATGAGCGGCGGGGGTGTGTTCAATGAATCGGCAGAATTGGTCGGTGTGTTGGTGCGGGCGTCCGATCCGCTGGATGGCGTGCAGTATGTGCGGGCGGTGCGGATGAGTTTTCTGGTTGGCGAGTTGAATGCCGAGTTTGAAGCGCTGCCTGATGGGCAGAAGGAAGTCATCGGCCTGTACCTGGATTCAGCCGAATAACCGTTTAACAAGCGCACGATTCGCGACATAAGCGACGGGTCATCGCGCTGTCATTCCCGCGCAAGCGGGAATCCAGGCAAGAACGATACCCGTAGACCAAGCTGCGAAACCAGGCGCAAAAGATTCATCGCGACCATTTGGATGGTGAACGAATTTGCTGGGTCTCCTCACTGATTCTGGATTCCCGCTTGCGCGGGAATGACGGTAAGGCACGAAAGCCGCTAAGACACCGTAGTCGCCGTACTACTTCATTCGAGTTGCAACATGGACGACATCACGCTCGGGCGACTTTGCGCATTCCTGACCGCGGTCTTCTGGGCGATGGCCGTCGTGTTCTTCAAGATGTGCGGCGAGACGATTGGTCCGCTGGCGCTGAATCTGTTTAAGAACACGCTTGGCATCCTGCTGCTGGGCGTATCGCTGATTGTGATCCAAAGCGGGTTCGGCGATCTCGCAATGCTGTCGCGCGAAGACCTGGTGATCCTCGCGATCAGCGGCGTGGTCGGCATCGCCGTGGCGGACACGTTGTTCTACATGGGGCTGAATCGCGTCGGCGTTGGGATTCAATCGATCGTCGATTGCACCTACGGACCGTTTGCGATCATCTTTGCGGTGTTCTTCCTCAACGAGCGTCTTCGGATGCCGCACTATGTTGGGGCAGTGCTGATTCTCGCCGGCGTGTTGATTTCATCCAAGCACAAACCACCTCCCGGTGCCACCCGCTCGCAATTGGGCTGGGGCATCGCGTTTGGAACGCTGGCAATGGCGTTAACAGCCGGCGGGATTGTTTACGCGAAACCGGTACTGACGAAACTCGAATGCCCGCTGCTTTGGGCGACAACGATTCGCCTGATTGCGGGCACGTTACCGTTGGCTGTGTATGCATTGATCAG
>BQJS01000343.1 GCA_021604825.1 Phycisphaerae bacterium
CCGATCCCAAAGCCCCCGACATGACGTATTGCAAGCGCGGTTCGTTCTTGTCGGCTGTCGATTTTGACCCGACCGAGTTCGGCATTCCGCCGAGCATTCTTGAAGCCACGGATACCGCTCAGCTTCTCGGTTTGGTGACTGCGAAAGCTGCGCTGGAAGATTCCGGGTATCTCGATCGCGAAGGCCACGACCATGCACGCACCAGTGTGATCATGGGGGTGACCGGTACGCTCGAATTGGTGATTCCGCTGGGCGCACGTTTGGGTCATCCGCATTGGCGCAAGGCGCTCAAGGATGCGGGCGTTGAAGAATCAGTCGCGAATGATGTCGTCAAGCGCATTTCCAATAGCTACGTCGGTTGGCAAGAGAATTCGTTCCCCGGTTTGCTCGGAAACGTGGTGGCTGGTCGTATCGCCAACCGTCTCGATTTAAACGGGACCAATTGCGTTGTCGATGCGGCCTGCGCGAGTTCGCTCAGCGCGCTGCATCTCGGGGCGATGGAGCTAGCCACCGGTAAAAGCGACATGGTTGTCACCGGCGGCATCGATTCGCTCAATGACATTTTTATGTTCATGTGTTTCAGCAAGACGCAGGCATTGTCGGCAACTGGAAATGCCCGTCCATTCGATCGCGATGCCGACGGCACGGTGATCGGTGAAGGTTCGGGCGTCTTGGTGATGAAGCGTTTGTCCGATGCCGAGCGCGATGGCGACACGATTCATGCAGTGCTAAAAGGCGTCGGTACGTCGAGCGACGGTCGTTCGCAGAGTATTTATGCTCCGCGCGCATCCGGCCAAGCCCGCGCCCTTCGCGATGCCTACACCCGCGCCAACGTCAAACCGTCCGAGGTCGGGTTGGTTGAAGCCCACGGAACCGGTACGAAGGTTGGCGATGCGGTTGAGTTTGAAGCGCTCAAGACGGTCTACACCGAATCAACAAATGAGGACGGATCAATCGCCCCGTGGTGTGCGGTCGGTTCGGTCAAGTCGCAAATAGGCCACACGAAAGCAGCAGCCGGGGCGGCCAGCATGGTTAAAGCGGTGATCGCCCTGCGTAATCGTGTCTTGCCGGGCACGATCAAGGTGGAGTCACCCAATCCAAAAATGGTGGCCAACGATAGTCCATTTTATATCAATACTGAAACGCGCCCCTGGTTGACGACAGATGGTCAGCCACGCCGTGCGGCGGTCAGTTCTTTTGGGTTCGGAGGCAGTAACTTCCACGCGGTACTGGAAGAATACCCGCAGGCCAATCGCACGCCGGCATGGGATGGTTCGGTCGAAATCCTGGCGCTTTCGGCCAACGATAAGACGTCACTTCAGAATGGAGTCGAAACATGGCGGTCGCGATTTGCAGAAGGCGTACGGGCGGCTGACTTCGCAAGCGATGCACATGAGGCACGACGCAAGTTTGATTCAAGACATGCCCATCGATTGGTCATCGTCATTGACGATCTGTCGAAAGCCAAGGATCTGCTCGCCGACGTGAAGGCGAAGCTCCAATCTCCGAACAGTCCCAGCACGTGGACCCGATCGACGGCGTACTACGCTTCGGGTTCGACGCCGGGCAAGCTGGCGTTCGTCTTTCCGGGGCAGGGCAGCCAATACATCGGTATGGTTCAATCGTTGACTTGCGTGTTCCCCGAAGCACTGGATGCGTTTTCCATTCAACCCAAGGGTATGGAGCGATCGGTTGGGTCGTACGTTTGCCCGCCGCCGAGTTTCGATCCGGCCAAGGTTGAACAGGCGTCGGATGCCTTGCGGCAAACTGATGTCGCCCAACCCGCGCTCGCTGTGACAGAGCTAGCGTATCTTGAGATTCTTGAGCGTTTCGGCGTCAAGGCAGATACCGTCGCCGGTCATAGCTTCGGCGAGCTAACTGCGCTTCGAGCGGCAGGTCGCATCGATGATGTCACATTGTGTCACCTTGCTAGGCAGCGCGGTAAGCTTATGCGCGAAGGCGATGGCGATCGCGGCACGATGTTGGCAGTCCACGCTTCGGCGAAGGCTGTCTCCGAGTTGATACAAGATCAGAAAATCGACGTGGTTCTTGCAAACTGCAACGGACCCAAGCAAGTCGTCCTATCCGGTCCAACCGCAGGCATTGAAGCCGCCTCCAAGGCGTGTCGCCAGCACGGTTGGCAAGTTTCAAAACTCGATGTTTCGGCCGCATTTCATAGCCAATTGATGCGCGACGCGGCGATCAAGTTTCGTAGATTGCTGGACGGCATCGAGTTTCACAATGGATCCATCGATGTCTTTGCGAACCGTTCGGGCGGTGTCTATCCCGAATCCAAGAGCGCGGCGCTCGATGTGCTTGCCGGCCAACTCGATGCAACGGTTCGTTTTGAAGAACAGATCGAAGCGATGTACGCCAGCGGCGTGCGGACGTTTTTGGAAGTCGGTCCCAAACGCGTGCTGTGCGGATTGATCAAGTCGATCCTTGGCGATCAAAGTCATAAGACGATCGCGCTGGATGATTCCGGTTCGCGCAAGGATGGCGTCTTGGATCTGGGTTGCGCCCTTGCGCAATTGGCTGCCCTCGGGCATCCGGTTGACCTCTCGAACTGGGAAGAGGAGCCGAAAAACTTGCGCAAGCCGAAGATGGCGATCCCGATTCATGGCGTGAACTATCGCGCTCCATACGAGGAGTTGCCCGCGGTCGCTCCGGCTGCCAAAGCAAGTCCGCAGCCCATCGAATCGAACAACGTTAAGCCGTCATCACTCGTTGCCGCGTCCAACCCATCAAACGCTCGTACCGTAGCTACTGAAAGAAAACCAATGTCACAAAACCAAAACTCGCCGGTACCGACCAATACACCAGCCCCTGCGGCAAGTGCCCCGCCTTCCCAGCACCTCGCCGATGTGTTCCGCGTGGTCGAAGAAGGCATTCGGGCGATGCAGTCATTGCAGCAGCAGACGGCATCGGCGCATCAGCGTTTCCTGGATGGCCAGGAAGAAGCTCAGCGGAGTTTCCAAAAGGTCATTCAAAGTCAGCAACAGATGTACTCGCAGCTTGGGGTGGCTGGCGTCGCTGTTCCGAGCGCATCGGTTCAACAACCCGTTGCTTCGATTCAACAACCGGTCGTGGCTGCTCCGGCGATGCCGCAACCCGTGCCACAACAAGCTGCGCAACTGCCGGCCGCTACGACGCCGGTCGCCACGGCAACCGTGCAGCCCGTCGCCGCGCCCGTTGCAGAGTTGTCCCGTGCGGTCGCCGAATTCAAGAAACCAACTGAACAAGCCGAAGTGAAGCCCGCCGGTGCGAGCGACGAAGTGGCGTCAACATTGCTTGATGTGGTTTCGGAACTGACCGGTTATCCGACCGAGATGATAGATGTCGGTATGGATCTCGAAGCCGACCTTGGCATCGACTCGATCAAACGCG
>BQJS01000344.1 GCA_021604825.1 Phycisphaerae bacterium
GCCGTGTCGGGCGTTTCCAATCCGAAGGACCCGTCCGATGGAAAGAGACCCACGAGCGGTTTCAGAACTTGGCGAGTCCGCAATAGCGGCGCAAAAAATTGAGATGTCGGTTGGGCAAATGAAGACGACGTGTACTGCATCCGCGCCGTCGGTTCGGCGTAGCCGCAATCCCACGTTACCCCCATACCGACCTCGCGGCGCCGCAAAAGTTGGACACGCACCACCGCAACGATTCCGAACAACGCAATGATTCCAACGGCGACGATAACGACTTCCGACAGCGAACCAATGGCGATATCAAGCTGGTCCCGTACAAGCGTCGCCGAGTACCCCGTAACGTGCTCGATGATCGGCGCCATGCGACGAAGCAACACGGGGCTTCCAAGACCGATCAGTGCACAGGCGCCTGCGAGCGCGGTCAACGGAAACGTCTGCAGGACTCCCGGTTCGTGAACCCTCGATTCCAACTCGCTCCGCGGAGTTCCCAGAAAGACGATGCCATACGCGCGAACGAAACATGCAACGACCAGGCCGCCAATGAGCGCCAACGAACCGAGAACCACCAATCCCGCGGTCGCGCCGCCTGTGGGCGACAACACCGATTCATGCAATGCAAGAAAATAGATTAGAAATTCGCTCACAAATCCGTTCAACGGCGGCAATGCGGAAATGGAAATCGCGCCCACCAAAAAGGCGGCCGCAACAATGGGCATTTTCCGTTGTAAACCGCCCAGGAGACTCATGTTCGTCGTGTGAGCACGGTGAAAGATCGCGCCCGCGCACAGAAAGAGCAGCCCCTTGAACATGGCGTGATTGAGCATGTGAAGAAGTGCGGCCGCGATGCCAAGCGATGCCATACCCGGACGATCAAGACTCTGCCCGAGTATCCCCAAGCCCAACGCCATTGTGATGATGCCGATATTCTCGATACTCGAATACGCGAGCATTCGTTTCAGTTCGTTTTGGGCCAGTGCTGAGATCACACCGAAAAAACCTGAAACGGCACCGGCGCCAATCAGGAGCCAACCCCACCAAACCGGTGGTGACCCGAGGAACGAGAGAATCATGATGATTCCATAGATGCCCGACTTGCTCATCACGCCCGACATTACCGCCGAAACGTGACTGGGTGCCGCTGGATACGTTTCAGGCAACCAAATGTGCAAAGGGAAGATACCCGCTTTCGTGCCAAAACCTACCACGCCCAGTACGAACGCGAGGTTTGTGATCGCCGATGGGTACGGCGCGGAAGCCGCGATATCCGCAAAATCCATCGAGCCAGCGTGTACCCCGAGCAACGCGAACATGGCCAATAGGCATGCCGTCCCAAGATGCGTTGCGATCAAATAGGTGCGGCCAGCATGCCGCACCGTCTCGTTTTCATCATCAAAGGTCACAAGAAAGAACGAGGTGAGCGACATGAATTCCCAACTCACCAGAAAAAGTACGCCGTTGCGCGCCAGCACAACGAGAAAAATGGAGGCGACGAGTAAGCTAAAGAAGAACCAATGTATTCCAAGCGCTTTCGACCCGGAGTAGGCGCGCATGTAACCGCAGCCGTAGATGGCTGCAAGTCCCGACACCAAGAGGATGGGCAACGCAAACCATGCGGAAACCGGGGACAACTCCAGGACAATCGATCCGTATGGCACGTGCCAAGCAATCGTTTCCGATGACACCCCCACGCCCGTCGTTATCACGCGCCATACCGGAACGAGGCCGATGAGGCAGCCGAGCACGATAGAAGACGCACCCACAACAGAAGCCCTATTGCCACGCCCACCGGCAAGCAAAGGCAGAGCTCCGCCGAAAGAAAGAATTGAGAGACTAAGTGCAATGAGGAGCAATTCCTGCCGTTCCTATTTCCGTGTGTTTCCGTTGTGCCGATCGGCCAATGAACCCGGATCGAGTCCGTTCGCTACACTGAACCGACCAGACCCGCCTCCACCGCTTGAATCGCGTCGAGAATCACATCTTTCGGCGGCTTCGTACGCACTAGATTCAAGAACGTATCGTCACGTAACGCATTCGCGACCCGGGCGAGCAACTGCTGGTGATCGCGCACCGTTGGACAGATCAGCAAGAACAGCATTTCAACCGGCGCTCCCAAATCGCCGAATGAAAACGGCGTTTCCAAGTAGCACAATCGAGCAACCGGAGCGGTCCCCGCCAACACTACCGGACGTCGAGGATGTGGAATCGCGATTCCGGACTGGACCACAGTAGACCCCAATGCTTCCCGGGCTAAGAGTAGGTCGACGAGCATTTCACGTTGAAAGTGTTCCGGTACGGGTAGCGTCTCCACGACCGCTTTGAACAACGCTTTCTTGTCCGAAGCGTGGACATCGTACAGGATGCCTCCGATTTTGAGGGCTTCATATAAACCGGATTCCTTCACGGAGTCGCCATTGAGCACGCGAAGAGTCGAAGGGGATATGAACCGATTCGTCATACTGGTCCATTCCAAGAGTTCCGAAGCATTGATGCTGAACGTGTCGTTCACCCGCTGCGCCGACAACCCTTCTCGCTTCACCCAGAGATACACCTCACTCTCCGGCACGTGGCATAATTTTGAAACTTCTCCAACTGTCAATTGCATTACAATTCGCTCGCTATTGATGGGTGCTGAACGCCACGGGACAAGATTAGGGCGTTTCGATTTCCTGCAAGAGATCCGCCGCTTCACGAAGCTGCGCTTCGAAATAGGTTTTCATGATCGCCAGCACGGAACTTATCGCTTCGTCGCGCAACGTGTAGAAAACCTGATTGCCTTCTTTGCGACTCACCACAACACCTTTGCTCCGCAGCACGGATAAGTGTTGCGAAATACTCGCTTGTTGACCGGAGACCTTTTCCAGAATTGCTCCGGCCGTGAGTTCGCCGTTCTGCAGCGCCTCTACGATGGCGATCCGCGTTGGATGGCCCAGTGCCTGGAAGATCCCAGCTTTGAAGTCTTGAAGAGGAGTCCCCATGCGGCTAAGTATATTAGAACATTCTTATATAATCAAATAATGCCACAACACGGCACACGCCCGCACCAAGGCCGTTAAGTTGGTGATATTGTGCATCTTACAACGAAACATGCGCGTCCGGGGCTCATCGCCGCGTCTACGACGCACTCCGTTTAGCGATTGCTTAAAATTCGTGCAGATCGACCGCCGGGAGACGTTATTATGCATGCGGATTCGGGGTGCGCCATTTAACCCATTGACATATCGCGACATTGCGATATATACTAAGCGTAAGCCCGTACAACGACATCGGACAGGGATTCGTCCAAAGCAAATGATGACGAAAAAAAAGAAACTGATATCGCTGGAAGGACTTGAGCAAGCTGCGGATTGCTTGCGAACGTTGGCGCATCCGCATCGATTGCGGATCGTCC
>BQJS01000345.1 GCA_021604825.1 Phycisphaerae bacterium
CTTTCGCGAACGTTTCTTGGATGACCGGCCCAATCGTCGCCGCTTTCGGCCGGACGATTGCGGGGAAATAGTCGGCTTCCTGCGCCTTCTCGCCGACCCAAACGCCCGCAAGGATGGTCGGCACATACACCGTACCGCGCCGTTTCATCAGCCGCATGATTTCATCGGTCATGAAGGTGCCGTGTTCGATCGACGTCACGCCCGCCTCGACCGCGCGCTTCATCCCCTCAGCGCCATGCGCATGCACGGCGACCGTCATGCCGTAATCGTTCGCGGTGTCGACAATCGCGTTCAGTTCGTCTTGCTTAAACTGTGGGTTTTGTCCACTCTTCGCCAAGCTCAACACGCCGCCGGTCGCGGTCAACTTGATCAAGTCCGCGCCGTCTTTGTAGCGCTGACGGACCGCTTTGCGCGCATCGTCAACCCCGTTCACCACGCCTTCCTTCGGCCCTGGGTCTTTCTTCAATTCCAGGTTGAGACCGTTCGTCGGATCCGCGTGACCGCCCGTGGTCGCGAGGGCTTTCCCCGCACAGTAAATGCGCGGACCAACGATCCATCCGGCATCAATCGCTTTGCGTAACGACACCGCATTCTGTCCGTCATCGCCCAAGTCGCGCACGGTGGTGAACCCGGCCATCAACGTGCGCTTCGCGTACATGGAACCACGCAACGCCACATCCCGCGGTTCGATAAAAAAGTTTTCGGTGTACGCGACTTTGGAATGCTGCATGTGAAAATGCACGTGCATATCCATCAAACCCGGCATCACTGTGTGATCGCGAAGATTGATAATCGTATCGTCACCATCTTTGCTCACGAAACCGTCGTGGACCGCGACGATCCGGTCATTCTCAATCACAATCGTCACACCCCGCCGGGCCGTGTCCGAGACGCCGTCAATGAGCGTGCCCGCTTGAACATACGTCTCCGCAACCGCGGAAACGCCAGCAATACCCAGAATAAACGCCACGAATAGAGTTCGCATCGGGTTGTCCTTTCGCATTCCGGAAAACGACGATTCTAACACGCGCGCCCCGAGAACGCTTGCTATCCCATAGGCCCCCCAAGAGCCATTTTAGCCACAGCGACCACAGAGAACACAGAGAAATTGGACTGCATCTGTTCAAACCCACACGAAAGACAATGGCATGCATTGCAGTAATGAATTGGCTGACCATGATTTGGCTTTTTATGAGTATTCACTGCAAATGGAAATATTGGAGGTGCGTTTCTCTGTGGTCTCTGTGAGCTCTGCGGCTAAAGATCACGCCACATTGAAAGCCGACGCCGTTGCGGATACATTCGAGTGAGCATGGACCTGATCTCACCGACATCACCAAGAATCCCCCAGCGTATCGCCCATCGTTTCCCGCGGGAGTTGCTTGACCGCCTCATGACCCTGCGCCGCGATCTCCATCGTAAACCAGAATTGTCCGAACGCGAGACCGAAACACAGGCCCGGCTTGAACGTGAACTCCAAGCAATTCCCGGAACCGAACTTAGCCGTGTCGCGAACACCGGGCTTGTCGCGCGCGTGCGGGGCAAAAACCCGTCCGCCCCGGTCGTCGCGATTCGCGGGGACATCGACGCACTGCCCATTCAAGAAAACACCGGGCTTCCGTTTGCATCTGAAAATGACGGCGTCATGCACGCCTGCGGCCACGACGTCCATGCGACCTGGACGATAGGCGCAGCCCACCTACTGGCCAACGAACCCGCGGCGGGTGATGTACTCGTCGTGCTGCAACCCGCCGAAGAAGTCGGCCGTGGCGCACGCGCAATCCTGGAAAGCGGAGTGCTCGACGATGCCGTGATGATCTTCGGTGGTCACGTCGACCGGCGTTACGAAGTCGGCAAAACCGTCGTTCAGCCCGGACCGCTCGCCGCTGCTACCGATACCTTCGAGGTTCGGATCGATGGCCAAGGCGGCCATGGTGCGCGCCCACACGAATCGCGCGATCCCATCATCGCCGCCGCGGCGCTGGTTGGTTCGCTGCATCACATCGTGTCGCGCAAACTCGATCCCGCGGATGCCGGTGTCGTGACCGTCGGCCAAATCAGTGCGGGTACCGCACCCAACATCATCCCTGACACCGCATTTCTTTCGGGCACATTGCGTGCCCTCACTCCCGAAACACGCCAGCTGCTCTGCGATGACGTTCACCAGCGCGCACGGGCCATCGCCGATCTCTACGGCGTTACCGCAACGGTCACGATTACAGATGGAACGCCGCCCATCCTAAACGGCGAAACCGCAACCCAGTACGCCCGTGCCGCCTGCGAGTCCGAACTCGGCGCGGATGCCATCGTCCCGCTGCACGCGCTCAATATGGGCGGCGAAGATTTCGCCTGTTATCTCGAACATATGCCCGGTTGCTTCATGCGCATCGGCGCACGCGAACCCGGCGGCGAGTTCATCCCCGGCCATTCCCCACACTTCTACGCCGACGACGGCGCGATATTTGTCGGAGCCACCACGCTCGCTGCGGCCGCGCGTAACGCCAGTGCGGGACTGGCCTGCGCGTAACTCCGAAGTAAAAAGGCCGGACCAACCGGCCCGGCCTCGCACTCAATATCTCGTTCCCGCGCGCTGCGTGGGAATGCATACGTACGTAATCAGCTATACGTGGTAATCCGCGACACGTTGTGTCATTACGACGACGTCATGGGTTTCATTGTCCTGCCCCATCAACCAATCCGTGAGCAACGCTTCCGCGACAAACCCCATTTTTTCGAGCATCTCGCGAATGTACGGTTGATGCGCGGGAATTTGGACGAACACCCGAAGCAATCCGCTTTCCTTGGCAATCTGAAATGCTTCGTTCGTGAGCCGTTTGCCCAAGCCGATTCCGCGGTATTCCGGGCTCGCCAACATCCGTAGCTCGCCCAGGTGGCGCGTCCACGTCATCTTGTTGTGATGAAGGCTCGCGTACCCAATCACGTTACCCTGGTCATCAAAGCCCAACACGGTAAACGTTAATCCCTGGCGGATGTTGTCCACCCAGTGGTCGATAACCTCCGGTTTTGTTACGTCCATCCGGAGGAACATCAGATCCTCTTTGGGCAGCGTGCTGGTGAACGCCAACAACGCATCCCGGTCGTCCGGCGTCATCAACCGGTATTCGACCGCGTACCCTTCCAGTTGCTCCGTGTACGGCAACGTGTGTTTTGATTCAGTCGTGGCCACGATCCTTATCCTCACTGCGTTGGCCGCGCCCATCCCTGGGCGCGAACGTTATCCCTGGATGATTGGTCTTAGGAAGCCTCGGTCGTCGCCGGCTTCTTTTTCGCGGCCGCCTTCTTCGGTTTCCGCTTTACCTTGGCCTTTACCTTCGTTTTCTTGGGCTCGGCTTTCGGTGCGGATTTGGATTTCTCCGCCTCTTC
>BQJS01000346.1 GCA_021604825.1 Phycisphaerae bacterium
TGAGACTGACATACCATCCGCGTGACTTGCCGCCGACCGAGTGATTGAGTGGTTGGCGGACGCCGTTGCGGTCATACCAGAACCACTCGGGGTGCTTGAAATAAAGCTGATTGCGGATGCCGGGTTCGTTGGGGCCCTTCCATGCGGGCATGACGTTGACCCATGCCTGGAGCATCATGCCGCGTTTGTGGGCTTCTTCGATCGCCAAAGCGAGTGGATCGTAACCGGGTGATTGGTAGTCGAATTGTTCGGCCCATGGTTCGAGTTTGGATGGGTAGGACACGGTGCCATTGCCGCGCACTTGGAAGAGAACCGTGTTGAATCCGCCTCGGGCGCAGTTGTCGATGATGCGGCGCACGTCGTCGGCGGTTTTGTAATCGTAACGGGTGACCCAGATGGCTCGGACCGGCTCATTTTTTGTCTGCGGTTGCGAGACGGTGTCTTTCTTGGTTAGCGAGCAGCCGCTGGTCATGGTGATCATGGCGGTTGCAATTAAAAGCATTGCGAATGAGCGAACTTGGTTTGATTGTTTGTGGGTCATGGCTCGTTCTTCTATGTAGTGGGTCGAGTGGTCCGTTTTGCTTATTCGGCTGGTCCGGCTCAATAGGGTTAGTGTTGTTCGGTTGGTGCGTCTGTTTTTCTGTTAGCGAGCAGATATCCCCAGGTGAATGCGACGATGCTCCCGATCGGTGAATACCATGGCCAAGCGAGCGTGGTGAACACTTCCTCACCGTTTTTCATTTCCGATCCGAAGTGTCCGTAGAAGCAGATCGAAACCATCATGGCCAATCCGGCCAACAGTACGATCGTTTGGATAAACGACGGAAGCACTCGTTGCGGCGATCGTTCGCCGGGTTTGATCAGTACAAATTGCAGTATCCAAAGGGCGAACATGATTCCGGCGGCCCACATGCAGAAAGTGCGAGCCCACGGCTGATGCCATACGAGCGAGAAAACGGTGAGAACGCTGAGGATGGACGACCAGGCGAATCCTCGTCCGTCAACCTTGACGGGCAAAAACGCGAGGGCGAATCCTGCGAACAAGCCACCGGTTGCATAACTCGCGAGGGCGAGCGCGAGGTCGAGAATGCTTTCGTAGTATTGGTTGACGTAATCCACGACGAAAGTCATGAAGCACAACAAGACGCCTGAGATCAGAATGAAAAGACGCGAGACTCGAACGGTGCGGGCGTCTTCGGCGTTTTGGTCAAGCGCTCCGGAAGAGGTTGCTTGCAGTCTTTCAAGTTTGCGTTTGCGAATCGGAAGGTAGAAGGCCGACATGAATGTTTGGCTGAGTGCGGCCATGATTGAGTCGAGGCTGCTGATGGCGGCTGCAAACACGCCTGCGATGATCAGCCCTTTAATTCCGACGGGCATCGCGTTGACAATGAAGATAGCGAAAATGCGGTTGGGTTCGGCGTTGTAGAGTTCGAGATCGTCGCCTTGAAGCGGGTTGACTTGGTAGTAGGCGAAGAGGCCAGCACCGACCATGAGTACTGTGAAGGTTACGACTTGGCTGGCGGAACTGGTGATGATCGCCCATCGTGCAGCCCGTTCTGACTTGCAGCAGAACATACGCTGCGCGATCATCTGATCGGTGCCGTAGACGCCGAGTCCACCCCATGTGCTGGCAACGATGCCCGCGAGCAGCGTGTAGTTGACCGTCCAGTCAGTCCTCAGATCCCAGAATTGGAACTTGTTGGCTTCCTGTCCCACTCGAATCACTTCAGACAAACCGCCGTCGAGTTTCGTGCAGATTGTGATGAACGCGAAGATGGCTCCGACGACGAATACGAGGAACAACATCAAGTCGGTCCAAATGACGGTTGAGATTCCACCCATCAGCGTCCAAGTTACCGATACCGCGCCAATGAAAATGACCGACCACGCGAGGGAGGAAATACCTGTCGCGCTGGACAGCCAATCCAGTTGATCCTTGAGGACGATGTTGAGTATCAGGGCGGTTAAGTAGACACGAGCCGATTGGCCAAGCACGCCGCCGATGCTGAACAATACGGTGCTTGCCGATCTTGCGACGTTCCCGAGTTGGTTGCCCATGTAATCGTAGGGGCTGTAGATTTCTTTCCTGTAGTAGGCTGGGACCAGGACGTATCCGACGATTAGGCGGGCTATGACTGTGCCGAACACGCCGAGTTGAAGGTAGGTGAAGTTTCCGCCTTCATTGAAAACGACGAATGGTACACAAATGAAGGTGACGGCGCTGATTTCGGTGGCGATGATGGAACCGCTGACGGCGTACCAAGGGAGCTTTCGGCCGCCCAGAAAAAAGTCTCGAATGGTGGCTTGCTTGCCGGCGAGGGCGTGTCCGATGTAGGTCGTCAGCGCGAAGTAGGCGATGACCACGCCCCAATCCCAGATGGAGAAGCTACCGCCCAGAGATGCGAGGAGTCCGTCGGTCAATTGCAATCTTTCGATTTGGGGTCGAGGATCGGCGACAGTTGCCCGTCATTTTCATTTAGTAAACGGCGGGCCGTTTCAAGATCTGTTTGTCTTGCGTGCATGACCAATGCGCACTTGACGTGTCCGTCGCTGCGTTCGAGCAGGGCGTGCGCGGTTTCACGATCAAGGCCGGTGATGGTTTGAATTTGGCGCGTGCCGCGATCGACGAGTTTCTTGTTGGCTTTGGTGTTGACGTCGACCATGAGGTTTCCGTAGACCTTGCCGATGCGGATCATAGCCACGGTGGTGACGATGTTGAGCACCATTTTGGTGGCTGTTCCGGCTTTTAGTCGCGTGCTGCCAGTGACGACTTCCGGTCCGACAAGGACGCGAATGGATACGTCGGTTGAATCGGACACGTGGGCGTCGGTCACGCATCCGAAGAAGACAGTCTTTGCGCCGCGTTCTTTGGCGCGATCGACGGCACCGTGAACGTATGGGGTGGTGCCACCGGTTGTGATTCCGAACACGACATCGTTCGGTCCGACTTCTTTTTCATCGACGGCGGCGGCGCCGTCTTCGGGGTAGTCTTCTGCGCCTTCAACGGCTTGGGTGAGGGCGGTATGTCCACCGGCGATAATGCCTTGAACCATTCTTGGGTCTGAGAGGAATGTCGGCGGGCATTCGGAAGCGTCGAGTACGCCGAGTCGGCCACTGGTTCCGGCACCGACGTAGATAAGTCGCCCGCCATTCTTGAAGGCATCGACGACGAGTTCGATGGCTTGGCAGATATCTTCGCGGGCATCGGCGACGGCTTGGGCGATGGTGGCGTCTTCACCATTCATCACGTCAAAGGCTTCGGCGATCGAAAGGCGATCGATATTCTGCGATCGCGGATTCTGCGTTTCGGTGAGCAGGTGGCCCCTATTTTCCACGATAACCCTCTAAATGATCCGGATTTCGGATTTAATTCGCT
>BQJS01000347.1 GCA_021604825.1 Phycisphaerae bacterium
GCTGCCCAGTCACGCCTCCCTTTTCACGGGGCAATTTCCACGAACCCACGGTGCGCACTATGATCTCCGCGCGTCTGGACGCGCGAGACCATTGCCTCCCGAGGCCGTTACGCTCGCAGAAGTCCTTCAAGACAGTGGTTATTCAACAGGTGCCATATGCGCGAATCAGTCCTATCTGACTCCATTCTTCAAGCTGGACCAGGGGTTTTCATTCTACTTGAGCAAATGGCATACCCAGAGCAAAGTGCCAACGCTTAGTGAAGTGACGCTTCGCTATTTGTCGGGAGTGTTCTCCAGCTCCGATGTGTTTGGCTGGTTACGAGATGTGGTCCGGCCTACAATGCTCCCGTATCCAAGTGGCGATGTAACGGTCAAGATCGCCTTGGAGTGGCTTGACCAGCAGGGAGAGCAACCGTTCTTCCTTTTCGTAAACCTAATGGATGTTCACACGCCACACATACCACGTTCCCGGTTCGATAGGACCATGAACGGTCGGATGACCCAAATCGTTCATAGCGGACATATCAAAGATGCGCTAAGACCCGGTGCGGAACACGAATCTATACCGGAAGCGTTTCAACAAGAGCTGACCGCGGCTTATGATGCCGAGATCGCGTTTGTGGATGCTCAGCTCGGCTTTTTTCTAAACGGGCTGAAGGAGAGGGGGCTTTACGACAACTCACTCGTGATCGTAACCTCAGACCATGGCGATCATTTGTTCGAACATGATCTTGTCGGCCACGGCGATGCATTGTATCAAGAGACTTCGCACGTCCCGTTGATTGTCCATACCCCGGAACAAGACCGGGGCAGGGTATTCGATCACATCGTCCAACTTGTTAACATCATGCCGAGCGTTTGCGAAGCAGTGGGCGTCGCGATTCCGAAGACAGCGGAATTTGGCACGCTATCCAGCCCGAATCAGATAAATGCCGCAGAACTCTACAAGCAATATCCGGAGGAACAGACATCGGAATGGAACAGTAGAGATGTTCTGGCGCTCTGGCAATCTGAGCATAAATACATCGAAGATTCGCGTGGGGTACGGGAGCTATTCGACCTAAAGGCAGATCCCGGTGAGCAGAATAACCTGGTGTCGGGGGACGAACATCCACTCGTCCGTCAATATGAAGATTTGTCCGGGCAATTCCATGACCGTATTCACAAATATGAAGCGGGTGACAGTACGACGTTGCCAACGATAGATGACGATACGAATGACAGACTTGAAGCATTGGGATACCTGTAGTCTGAACCCCGTGTGAGGTTGAACGAAGCGAGGAATTTGGAAATGCCGAGGAGGAAACGACTTCTCCTAGTTACGAACAGGTTTCACCCACAAGTTGGCGGGGCGGAATTCAATATCTTTCAACAAGCGCGGGAGTTGAGCAATTACTTCGACGTTGATGTCTTCACGCCCATGCGTGATCGCGACCCACGCCATGAAATCTTGGATTCCATATCCATTACAAGAGGGTTTAATTTCCGAAACTTGTCCAGGACGTATCCGGATCTGAAAACGGAAACGTTTTGCCCCGGGGTATTTTTCAAGACGCTGTTCGGCGGATACGATGTGGTCCACTGTTTTCCGTCGTTGAACCGCAACAACATCTTGACGCTTCTCGCGGCGAAGCTGCGGGGCATTCCGGTGTTTATGTCGATGTTCGATCTCGATGACTACGCATCGCTGCTCGACGATGGCGTGCCGCTCCAACAGATATTCGAGAACCAAGTCAGCATGGCTGCGAAATGGCAGGTGTTCTTCCGGCGGTTCAGCGGTATTTTTACAATTTCCAGCAGAGAGACCGCCAACATTAAAACGGTCAACGAGAATACGTGCTTGTCCACGGTGCCCATCCTGATCGACGAATACGATCAGAAAGTCGATGTTGACGACTTCAAGAAGCGCTACGCGATTCGCCCCCATGTCCCGTTGATCCTTTGTCTGGGCCGCGTCGCCAATCTCAAGGGGCAAGATGTGCTGATCAGGGCGCTGCCCCGGCTGCGCGAGAAGATTAAGGACTTTCACGTGCTCGTGATGGGGCGTACGGACCACGAGCCCGAATACTTCGCCGATTTGCAGGAGCTTGTTAAAAAGGAAGACCTGGACCAGCACGTCACGTTTACCGGCGTCGTGCCGCGCGAGGATGTGATCGCGGCACTTACGGCGTGCGATGTGCACGTTCTTCCAGTGCGGTTCATGAATTCCGGCGCGGTCGTCATCGAGACGTGGGCGGCGCGTAGGCCCGTGCTCCACAGCGATGGAATCGATCCGTGTTACGTCATCGAGGGTAAGAATGGTTTCACGTTTAGGTCCGAGGATACGGAAGACTTGTGCGACAAGTTGGTGTCAATGCTTGAAGATCGGCAGTCGGGCGATGCCATGGGTGCGAATGGAAGACGGCTGGTCGAGGAGAAATTCTTGTATCCGCACCTCATCCAGCAGTACATGGAAGCGTACCGCGACCGTGGCGGTGTTGATTGCTGCTAAGTGCCCGCCGCTACTAACTCATTTAGGGTGTGTTTGGCAGCGCTGGTCCAGGAGAAACCAACGGCGTGGGTTTGGCCGGCTTCGGCGAGATGCACGAGTGTCGTCGCATCCGTCAGCGTTTTGTGCAGCGTGTCCGCGAGCGCTTGTTCGTCTTCCGGATCGAAGTATTCCGCAGCGTCTCCGGCAACTTCGGGAAGGGAGGCGGCGTTCGAGCAGGCAACGGGAACGCCGCAGGCCATTGCCTCCAGGATGGGCATGCCGAATCCTTCGTAGAGAGAAGGGAATACGAACAAGTCGGCGCCGCAATACAAGTTGGGGAGGTCTTCCTTCGCAACGAAACCGGTGAAACGGATTTCATCGCCCAAGCCCGTGGCTTCCGCGACCTTGTGAACCTCTTCGGCGCGGTTCCAATCGCTTCCGGCCAGCACAAGTTGGTGGGGGAGGTCAGAATCACGCTTCAGTTGCGCGAAAGCGCGGATCAGACGCGCGTGGTTCTTGCCCGGATGCTCGATTCGTGAGACGTAGAGAATATAGGGCGCCCGCAGACGGTATTTGCCACAGACGTTTGCATGTGCATCAGCTTTATCCCGGGGGTGGTAGGTGTCGAGGTCAACGCCGTGCGGAACGACCGCGATACGCGCGGGAGGAACGTGAGCAAATTGGATGATATCCCGCTTGGTGCATTCGCTGACCGCGATGACTCGGGTCAGGCGACGTACCAGAAACGGCAGTACACGTTTGATATAGATATCGCGCAAGGGATCGTACTTGCCCTTGACGTGCATGCTGGAGAAATCATGGACGGTACCGACGGTCGGGCACGGCAACCAGAGTGGTACACGGCGATTGGCGGCGGGTAAGAACACGGCATCG
>BQJS01000348.1 GCA_021604825.1 Phycisphaerae bacterium
ACACCGTCTCGTTGTACGGCACTGAATACTCGACGATTTACATTGGCACAAACGGGTACGTGACATTTGATACACCCGACACAAACCCATTCCCATCGTTGCCGGACCATTTCGACCAACGCCGAATCTCCGCATTGTTCGCCGATTTCGATCTTTCGGCAGGCGGGCTAATGTTCTACAACGAGGAATCCGATCGGGTTGCGGTCTCGTGGGTAAATGTTCCGGAGTGGAGTACCACGAACGTCAATCTTGTGCAGTTGGAGATGTTCTACAACGGAACCATCGTGATTACCTATCTCCGCGTGGACGCGCAGTTTACCTACGGCGGTTTCCCCGCTTCAGGAGTGTCCGGTCTATCGTTCGGTGACGACACCCCACCCGGTTTTGTGGACCATGACTTGTCCGGTGCGACAGCGGGATGTAGCGCCGATTCAGACGGCGATGGCATTACCGATTTCGAAGAGGGATTGGGTGATCCGGATGGCGACAATATTCCAAACAACGCGGACACGGATTCGGACGGCGACGGAATCGACGACATTGTCGAAGGAAACGTCGACTCCGATGGAGACGGCACGGCCGATTTCTTGGATCTAGATTCCGATGGCGATGGCATTAGCGATGCTGATGAATTGGCGGCGCCTGCGGATCCGGATGGTGACCTCATTCCGAATTGGCTCGATACCGATTCGGATGGCGATGGCTATAGTGACAGCTTCGAAGTCCTATTCGGCACGGATCCCTACGATGCCGGTGCAGTGCCGAACGTACCGTTGGCCGCCGCGCCGGCGGGAATCGCGTTGGCGCTCTTGGGTATCTGGGGTGCCGCGCGGACGCGACGCACCCGGCGACGGCACGACGCCTAATCGTTCTTCGGTGGTGTCAGGTCCAGCGACGCGGAATTGATGCAGTACCGCAATCCAGTGGGTTGCGGACCATCGTCGAAAACATGGCCGAGGTGCGCTTCGCATCGGCTACAGTGCACTTCCGTGCGCACCATGCCAAGACTGCGGTCGGATGTGCTTTCAACGTTCTCTTCCGCGACCGGTTGCCAATAGCTGGGCCAGCCGGTTCCGGAATCGAATTTATGTTCCGAGCTAAAGAGCGGCTGACCACAACACACGCAGTTGTACGTGCCGGGCGCTTTTTCGTCGTGGTACTTGCCGGTGAACGCGCGCTCCGTTCCGTGTTTGCGTGCGACTTGGAATTGATCTTCGGTCAGTTGATCGCGCCATTCGGCATCCGACTTCGCAATCTTTTCGTTACTCATTTCGTATTACCCTTTCCGGTTCCTACGGCTGCGCACGTCACCATTCGAGTGTACGTTCTCTTTTCGGCAACCAAAACATGAGCCAACATTGATAGCCGCCGAGCACGAGGAACACCAGCATAGACAGCACCCCAAGGCCCCGCAAAAATAGCGCAAGTGTGTGATCCATCTCCAACAGCCCGACGCGGTGAAGTAAATAGAACCAGTCGTGCACCGGTTCGCCACCGCCGGGGGTGACGAGCGGCAGTGCCTGGGCGCGGGCGTCGTCGACATAGACCGAGACTTCGTGCAGGTTTGTGCTCAGCCACCCGAAACAGAACGCCATGCCGAAGAAATCGCGCTGCCGGTAAAACACCGCAACCGACACTACTGGAGCGAGACATTGTGTAAGGGACCCGCCGAGAAAGTACATAAACTCGCCGAAGGGGCGCCATAAAAGATGGCCGAGTTCGTGGATGCCGAGATTAATCGCGGAGAAGATCACGCGGTAGCCGGGGTCCATGAGGTAGTGGACGAACATGTAGGCGAACCATGCGAGAAACAATACACGCGGTAACCACGTACGCCCCCGACACCACTCCGCCATTTCCGCATGGAGCCCACGCCGGTCGCCATCGATGCGGCGATCGACTCCGGATCGCCGGTACCCTTGCCGCGTTATCACATTTCGTTTGTCCACCCAATCCCCCATCGAGTAGTGCAAGCGCTTCGAAGCTGCCGATGGAATCCACAGCCGCGGAAACGTATCCCCGTCTACACGGAATCTGTCGGAGGCCGTCGCAAGCCAATCCAAACAGGATGCCCTTCGTGCGTATCCAAGATAATTGTCACGCGCGGACTGTTCGGAGCACCTTCGCAACGGCCCAGTTCGCCGCAGTTGTTGCGCTCGTTCGCGTTGCAATGACACCAGATCATCGCGATCTCGCCGTTGACATCCTGTTCGTTGTACTGCACAAATGCCCGTGGAAACGACCCGCACAGGTCGTTCAGCACCGTGCGCAATGAATTTACATCCACCTTTCGAGGCGTCGCCGCCGATTGGTGACGATAGGTTTCCAACACTTCGACGACGTCGTCTGGGCAGTGCGCCTCCAACGTCCCACATAGCGCATTAACCGCACCCGCGCCATCGTCAAATTCGCGAATCATTCTGCCCCTCCAATATTCGATTCGAAAGGCGAGCCTCCCGGCGCAAAGCGCACGCTTACCTTTATTCTACCCTACAATGTCTAGTCCCGACCGTTTAATCCCTTGCGCCATGTCGCGGGAGACTTGATCGCGTTCCTCAACGATCCACGTGACCAGATCACGAAGGGTACGAATTCTCCGTGTTCGCGTTTCCCTGTTCAAATTCAAAATCGCACGAAAGGCGTGTGGGATCGCGAAAAGTGCAGTGATTCCGAGTCCGAGGGCTGCAATGCCGAGTGGAATAAACCACATCGAAAGATCTGTATCAGCGGGGCTTGTGACCGTAGCGTAAAGGCATAGTATCGCGAAGGGTACTGTGCTCAAGATGGTCGCTGTCAGTCCCAACATAATCTCGTCCGCACCCCGGTCGAACGCGAGCGGGGACGTTCTCAATCCAAACCGAGTACAGATGAATTGGTGGAGATCGAATTGAGTGAGCGAACCCGGCGGCCTCCGAATCGACGTCTCTAGTCTAATCGCGTTGGATGAGTTCTTGAATCGGGTTTGCCGCATGAACGCACGTAGATCGAGAAACACCAACAACTTTGGACAAGGCCGGTTTTCGAGTGCCGTTTCGCCGTCAAAAGTACATGGTCTACTCAGTGCCAACGCCTTTCGATATTCGGGACAACGGGCGAGCAGGTAGTCGATGAATTCACCAAACGTACCGCGTTCTATTTCTTCAAAATCAGCGTAATCGAAGGGGAAACCGAGGACGTCTTCAATTCGGATCAACAGTTCGGTGAACTCCAAGTCGTCCCAACCAATAATATACGTTACCCACTTGACGGGATCTTCCGGAATAAAATTACCATTGGGCCATTGGAATACCTCGGCAATGATGGTCGCAACTTCGCGTGCGAGCGTTTCGCGATCCGGATCGTCGCCCCAAA
>BQJS01000349.1 GCA_021604825.1 Phycisphaerae bacterium
CTCAGGGCATGAATCGACGTTTCGACGGCAAAACCCCACGGTGCGCTCATAAGCCACGGGTGACCGTCGTAATTCCGGGCACGCGACGGAATTTGCATTCGCGGGTGTAAATAAAGAGGTACATCGAGTTCGGCCAGCGTCGCCCAAAAATCCCGGTACCGCGAATCATCGAGGTAAATTGCGGAGTCCGGGGTGTCACGCTGCGTAAAGCCGTTAATCATGCAGCCCTTGAAGCCGAGTTCCCTGATACAGCGGGTCAACTCAAGGCACGCCGCATCCGGGTCCTGTAACGGCAATGTCGCGAATGCACCAAATCGGTCCGGGTGGCTGGCCACCGCATTTGCCATTTTGTCATTCCCTTTGCGGGCGATAGCAATTGCCTGTTCCGTGTCGAGGACCGCCTGAACGCCAGGCGCATTCAGTGAAAGAATCGCAAACTCGATCCCGGACCGGTCCATGTGACCAAGACGCTCATCGCCCACATCCAGAATTTCACGAACGTGGTCGTCCCAGCGTCCGGACTCGCCGGAAAAACTCTTGGTCGCGGCAATCGTTTCGTCGATGGCCACATGCTCTTCGAACGCGATTTTTCCGTGCATGGCCAATATTCCTCCAAGTGTGCGCTGGTTCAACGAAACGGCGACCACATCCCAACGATCATTCGTTTTCGGAAAGGCCGTAGCAGCGTTTAACTGCCTTTTGTCGATAGTTCACGGGAATTGTCGGTTAAAGGCCATTTCCTGTCCGGAAACATGCCCGTTATAGCAATGAATGCGCAATGTCGCCAGATTGCGACGGGTTCGGCGGACAGGCAATTTGGATATACTTTGCAGGTCAAATTTGATTCGGATCGTTTGGGCAAATGAAATCAGAATCCTGGCGCCAGCGGACAGCTGGCATTTTGGCACCCGTCTTAATATTGGCGGCGTGCGGTGGTACGGCAACGAAAGATGAAGCTCCGGTCGCAGATGTAACTGTACCGGGCGACTACTTCGTGGGCACGCAAAATGTTTACGCGCAACTGGAGCTGGGTTCCGGTGGCAGCTGGGTGTTTACGAAAGTTTCCAAGTCCGAAATGCCACCGGCAAAGGGTTACCTGGTGCGCCTGAATGACCTGACGCCCGTTTTCGACATTCGCGTCGCCGAATGTACGCCTCAAAACTACCCGTCGAACCACAAGTGCAACCCGACCCACCCTTTTCGTGAAAAGGATGTCGGCGTGATGCGCAAGATTATCAACGGTGGAATTGCGGCAGGGACAGCCGGCAAGGTTACCGACGTATCGCGTACCTATGAAACAACGTTTGATGAGGCGAAGTTTAACCAGGCTGTAGACGAGGCATTGGTCAACACGGGGCTGAATGAAAACCGTCATGACTTCATCAATGCTCTTGAGACCTACTCGGCGTTGTTGGCTGACAGTCGTGCAAAGTTGGCGGATCTGGAACGAAAAGCGAAGGCAGAGTATGCAGACGTCGGTTCTATTCAGCTTGAAATCCAGCCGGAGTTGAGCGGTCTCACTGAGTATTATTACGACGACATCGCTTTTGATGACCTGATCCAGCTCAGTGCAGGTCCCTTGAAAGTATCTGGCAAGAAAAAACTTAGCGAAGACGCCCTGTTGCCCTGCGACGCTCACCGATGTGTGCAGAAGGCTCGCACCGCAATCAATACGTTGCGGGCTGACCTCGAACAGGCACAGGCCCGACTGGTGTCTACATTTGATCCACAAACCGTTGCTTACAATGTGAGTTGCGACCAGACGACGTACAAGAATTATCTTCTGGATGTGAGTTGCCCGGCAGAAATCGTACGACAGGAGGGTCGGCCGACGCCGCTGCCATTGAAAGTAAGAATTCTCGCACGTGACTTTGATCAATTGTTTCCGGCGGTCGATATTACAGACGACAACTTGCGCGTCAGGATTAACGAAGGCGTCGTCGTGTTCGAGAACCGCTCGAGAAACTACCTGTCTGTTACAGCGCAGACTGTCTACTACAACGCGGAAGTTCGCACGACACCGTCGACTATCAACATTGCACCTGGCGAAAGCATTGCCAGGCCAATCGGTGATTTCGTTTCGGAACCAATCGAGATCGAATCCAGCTTCAAGCAGATGACACCAAACAAGGCCGCTGGAACGTCGTTTGAGTTCGGCTTTGCCGCTGCTTATCGTGCTGCCAGCGATGTGGCGGATACGACGTTGTACGACATGCGGTCGTTCAACCTGGGTTGTGTAATCGAGAACCGCAACAATGCCGATACGTGTTTCGAGAGCGAAGCTCCGGAAGCGCAGGCACGCGGCCATAACCAGTCACTTCCTCACGTTCCAAACTAAATAGCGCCTGACTTGTTCGCTTCCCTGCTGCACCGGATGCGTAACGCGATCAGTGTTGTTGCGTTGATGACTCGAATCCTCATTATGTTTCAACGCCGGGCAGCTGCGGGGAAGATTAAGTAACGTTGGACCGGCCATATAACCAAACCATTTCCCGCACTATTCAAATGACTGCGGGAGACCGTGTACAATCAGATCAGGCCTCGACAAGAGGGCCGGTACAACGGATACGAGGGCCGGTACAACGGATACGGGAACGCCGCCAAAAAGGCTTTTAAAAGGCTTCTGAGAGCGGCAAAAGGGTCCGGAGAGCCGAAAAAGCAGGGCAACATCTGCTGGTTTTCCGAAGAAAAATAAAAATAAAAAAGAACCGCCTATTAACATAAGTTTCAAAAACTCATGCGGCATCTTGCTTGCCGTATTCGCATCGGTAACAACCGTCCAGGCCGACGTCCTGCACGACCACGACAACGGCCCACTGACCGGAATCTACGGTATTCCCGACAGTACCGAAGGCGGTCGCTTGCTTGGCGACGGCGTGAGCGCCTGGGACATGTCGATTACGCATGCCAGCCATTCCGTATTTGAAGCTCGCCCGAGCGAAGCGCTTTACCTTGACGGTGAGTCCAGTCGTTTCGAATTTCGTTATCGAGTAGGTATCAACGACAGGTTTGAACTGGGCTTCGAACTTCCCTACGTGCAACACCAGCCAGGCGGGCTGGATTCCTTCATCGATTCATTCCATAACTTTTTTGGCATGCCCGAGGGCAACCGCCCGGCAAGGCAACACGACGTTCTTGATTTCCGCTATGCGGACCTGTCGGGATTATTGATTAACGTCAAGACATCTTCCGAGGGAATCGGCGACGCAAGGGTTTTTGGAGGGCTGCGCCTGCATGCCTCCGATCGCCATCAGGTGGCATTGCGCGTGGGCGCCAAGTTTGCAACGGGCGACAGTACCAGCCTGCATGGAAGTGGTGGCACGGACCTGAGCCTGGG
>BQJS01000350.1 GCA_021604825.1 Phycisphaerae bacterium
CCATGACGTAGAATTCCGATCCGATGATGGATTCATCTTTGCACATGAGATATGGCTCGGGCGCCGGCGGGTAGGCGCCGCAGAGGTGCGAGAGGATTGTAAACTCACGGTTCATATCGTGCGCCGATTTCACTTTTGACCCGAACGGTGGCCGGCGTAACACCATCTCGCGTTCGCCCAACGTGATGAGGTAGGTGAGATTCGAGTGCCCCATCGGAAATTGTTCAATGATGAGCGGCCCGGAAACGTCGTCGATGTTTTCCAAAAGGTATGTCTCGAGGGCTCCGGCATCCAATTCTTCGCCCTGGCGAATTGCGGTCGTGTCTTTCTTCGGTTCCGTCATTATCGATACGTCCACCATTTCGGGTCCGGAAGGTGCGGCACGCTATTGAATGCATTAAGCGTCAACCGGCCATCGGTCACCACGAATTCGTTGAGCGACGCGTTGCGCGCCTGCCAAGCCAATTCCATCGTTTTTATTGGGTCGGTTCCGAGAGCGAGATGTACGGTGGTCGCCGTCGGGCCGCCGGAGGTAAAGGCGATTACCGTGCCGTCTGACGTGTCGCTGCGGGTGGTCTCCGCCACGGCGTTACGCACGCGGTCGGCGAATTCCGGCCACGTCACGATATCGGGATGGGCGTATTCGCCGGTCGCCCATTTTTCCATCATCTTCACAAATACTTCTTGGAAGGCGAGTTCTTTTTCATCGAGATCGCCGGTTTCTTCGTAGCGGGCAATGAGATCGCGAGCGCGGTCGTCTTCGACAACGAGTTGCGGGATAAACATTTGCGCCATTTGTTCGGCGGGAAGTTCGGCCCATTCGTCCAATACTTCCGTTTCCGGCCACGGGAGCCCCGCTGCGTTAAACGCATCGCGCACTAATTGCGCGGAGTCGCGTTGACGTTTGAGCGGACCCGTGACAACGCGATCGGCCGTAAACCCGTGGCGGACCCAATACTCACCGAGTTCACGGATTTGGTTCTCGCCTTTTGGGGAGAGCTGGTCGTAGTCGTCGGCGTGAAAACTCGCTTGGCCGTGCCGAACCAGCATCAGGGTACCCATGTGCAATCCTCCGGAAACGCGAGAGGATATCAAATGAACGGCGGGTACCGCCTACTCTAAGACATCACCGAGCGCGGCAGCCTTCTGTTGGAGAAATTCGGCCAGCATAGCTTCGCCGTTTTCGCCATCGATCCCGAGTAGCTTCATGGCGGGTTCAAGCCCAACGAAATGGCCTTTGGATTCGGAGGGATCGGACCCGAGAGCGCAGGCCATGGCATCGGAAATGCCCACGATTGCCGCGATTTCCTGATGTTCCTCCGCCAATTCGACTTTGTGATGAAATCGGATTGCCGCGGCGATTTCAGCCGGCAGGTCCCAATGTTCTGCCAAGGCAAACCCGGCTTCGGTGTGGCTGAGACCGATCTTGTCCTCTTCTTCGTCGACCAATGCAATGCCGGTGAGCGATTGATCCACCTTCTCGTATTGCTCCGGCGATACTTCCGCCAACGCGGCGATACCAACATCGTGCAATAGGCACGCGGAAAAGAGTCCTGTAACGTTCTTCCGTCCGCTCGCCTTAATGACAAAACGGCTTGCCCCTGCGCAATACATGGCATTGAGCCAAAACCGTTTGTAGTTCAACACCTTCGATTTATCGAACAAATTGATGACCGCGGCGGAGAGGACAATCGAAAACGTCTCTCTAAGACCGAGCAATGCCACGGCATGGTTGATGTCGTCGACCCGTTGAGCAAAACCGTAGGCCGCCGAGTTGGCGACGCCGAGGACTTTTGCCATGATCGGTGGATCCATCACCAGAATATTGGCGATATCCTTTGCGGATTTGTCCTGGTCATTCGAGGCCTCCCGGACCCGGGCAACCGTTTCGGGGAGCGCGGGCAGGGTGTCGACCTCTCGGATGAGCGTGGCGACGCGGCCGAGCCGCATCGATGCGGCCACGCCATCCAGGGTACCTCCGCCTTCCGCTTCGACTTTTGGATAGTGTTGTTCAATCGCGGACCGGACATCGGAGGCGGAGCAGAGCAATGGTTTGACGCGGAGTTTGGTGACGTCTTCCAATTCGGCGATGGTTTTTCGGTCGAGCGGGCAAACCATCCCAATAGTCAATAGTTTACCCAGGCGGTCGATCGGGATTAATTCGTGATTGAGCACGAATTCCCGCGGCACCAAATCAATTAAATCGTTGGAAATGTCGTATTGCTTGAGATCAATGCTGGCGACACCGGGCTGTTTTGCCAGGAATGAGACAAATTGATCCGGTGTAAGGTGTTTTAGCGCAATCAGTAACTCAACGATTTTGCCGCCTTCTTCAGATTGTTTACTGAGCGCTTGGCTGAGTTGACCTTCGGTAATGAGGTTGGCTTCAATGAGAAGCTCCCCAATCCGTCGCTGAGGCTCTGCGTTTGATGCGGTACTACGTGGTGTCATGTCTTTGGTCTTCCGATCCCTGCCGGGGGTGCCGCACGGTGGGTTGGGCGGCAGCCCGGTAGTGTTTCCCCCTGGCGACAAGTGTAGGAAGCGGGGACAATGGAATCAAGGTGGCATGCGCGGATGTACGGTCAGCTTTACGTAGTCGAGGATCGTACCTATAATCGCCGAATACCGGGAATCCGCCGTGTTTCTCGGAAGGAAGGGGCTAGATGGCGGAAGAACATGAGGCCCGTATTGCCGACGGGCTCATCAAGCGCGACTTTATAACGCCCGAGGATTTCGAGCAGGCCCGGGAACATGAAGCGAGATCAGGCACGCCCTGGTATCGACAACTGCTTCAGAAGGGCAAAATCAGTTTCGGGTCCGTCGAAGATATTCTCCGGATGGAGTTTCATTCTACGTCGACCTATGCGGCCGAACAGAGCTTTGGCCGCACGCTTGTTGATCTCAAAGCCATTACCGAGGATCAACTCGAAGAGGCCTTGGCGGAACAAAACCGCAATGGGCGATTGCTCGGAAATATTCTGCTCGATCGTGGACTGATCACCCCGCGCACGAAGGCGCTTGCGCTCGCGAAACAACAAGGCCTTGAGTTCGCGGATATTGACGAGACGCAGAGTGACGCGGCTGCGTTGGCGCTGGTCGATCAGCATCTGGCGACAAAGCACCATATGATCCCGGTCAGTATTGAAGGCGACAAACTCACGGTTTTGATCAACGATCCGCAAGCGCGCCGGACGGTGAGCGATGTGGGAATTTTGCTGAATAAACGCATTTATCCCGTGTTGACGAATGCGGAAAACATTAAGGCGGAAATACAAGCCCGGTATAGCGGCCACCATTCGATTACGGAAAAGATAGCAAAAGTGGCCATG
>BQJS01000351.1 GCA_021604825.1 Phycisphaerae bacterium
GTAGGTCAGCATGCTATACGAATTCAGCCCACGCTCAGCGACCCATTCCGCATTTCGGTTCAGGTCGTTCGGCGAAAAATGGCCCCAACGTGTCGGCTGTCCATCGTGGTCCACCAGACTAAAGTCGTGGACCAGAATATGTTCGATAATTCTGCGCACGACGATGCGCACTTCTTCTTTCTGCTTTTCCGTCTCGCACACCCGATCAAAGTAGATGGCGTACCCTAGAAAATGGCCGTCGAGTTCGTCTGAACTCGAGTCGCATTTCCAATACCATTCCCCAGTCGCATCGACGGGGAGACGGGGCTCCATAATCTTCCACAGTGTGTCCGCTTTGTTTCGCCGGAGGTCGTATGCACGGTCGTAACGTTCATTGGGATCGGGATCCGATGTAGGAATGACATTGCGCGCGATAAATCCCTCTGGTGCGGGATGCGGACCGCCTTGCGTTACTTCGCTCAGGAACGCGAGCGCGCGGAACGAGCTTTCCGAATGCCGACGATACCTCGTTTCCCCCGTCGCAGCGTAGGCCAGACTCATGGCGCTTAAGAAAAGACCCGTGTTGAATCCATCGTTGTCTGAGTAGACGGGCGTCGCCGTACTTTTGTCGCCGGGCTCGGCGAGGGTCGCGGGATTCACATAGCCGAACCGGGTGCGGCGGTGGTAGCGCTCGATTTCCGCTTCATAGAATGCGGCCTTGTTCGCGAGCGTCGTTCGTTGATATCGGATGCACGAGACGCCCGCGCTGGTCGCAATCCACGCGTTGCCTTCCGCATCGATCGCAATATCCCGGACATGATTGTCGAGTAGCCAACGCCGCCCTTGCCGAAATGACCACTGACCTTCGTGAAATTGAATCGCGCCATTGGTCGTGCCGAACCAAACACCGGTTGGTCCCGCCACCATACACGTGAAATCGTTGTAGGGTAAGCCGTCGGCGCCGGTGAATAAGCGCCAATCATTCTCCGTCACGCGGCAGCCAACACCTTGCGGTGATGCAAACCAGAGTCGGCCGCTGGCGTCATAGGTCACCGCGCGCACATCCAATGGCGCCCACCGAACGTCACCTTGGACGGGCAGCGCCATCGTCCAATCATCACCGTCGCCAAGAAATAACCCAGCCTCCGCGGCAACCGCAATTTCGCCCCCGCGTCGCGCAATATCGCGTACGGCCTCTTGGGAAGTCACCACATTTTCGAGGCTCGAGTACGATGGAACCGGCTCGAATAAGGCTTCAATCGCAGCATCCGGTTTGCTGATGGCTGCCCACGCCTTCCTATGGAAGACAACGATCGTCCCATCTTCGGACTGGGCGTATAACCTATCGTTGCCATCGACAGCGATTCGCGCGAGGCCTTCCAATGGCAGGCCGTCACCTTCGGTGTATCCGATGTGGAGTTGCTGCGGAAACTCGCCCGCATCAACGGGAAGTTGTGCTGCCGCCTGTGTCGCGATCAGGAAAAGAGCAAGTGCGACCTTCGGACTTCGGTAAGAGACGCGCATGGACAAATTCCTCCTACCAACATTTAGGGCACGGTCTTCGAAACTAAATACAAGGAGCGGATCTATCGGACGCTGGCCGTCATGCTGTTCGCACGCTATTCGTCAAGCCCGATGCAGTAAAGCATTTCTTGCCGGACATCATCGTGCTCTTGCGCGACACGCAGATAGATGCGATTGCCGCAAATGGCGGCCGTCGCTTGCACGTCCTTCGCTGAGATGGTGTTCTCCCCCACAAGTTCGAACGCTGAGGGCGTCGCTTTGAAAATATACGTCGTGCCCTTCTCGTTCGTGGCGTAGATGGTATCGCCCACAAGTATCGGAGATGCGGAAAATTTTCCGCGTAGCCGGTGTTCCCAAAGCGGCGTGTCGCTATCGAACGAGTGGCAAAACACATCGCCTGAATCCGAGACGCCGTAAATGTGGCCGTCGTGCGCAAGGAGTGAAGGGACATAAACTTCGGTACTGTTACGCCAGATCACTTCTCCGGAACCGTCGGCGCGCATGACGGAGATGTGTTTACTCGGGTATCCGCCGCTGGTTACGATGTTTTTTCCGTCCGTCACCACGGAAGACACACACTCGACCGTCGCACCTTCCGCCTCCCAATTCAATGCCCCTGTTAGCGGATCGATGCTGGTAACCACTTCGTGTCCCGTGAAAATCAACTGATCGCGACCATCGATCTCAAGAATAATGGGCGATGTGTAGTTGGGGAGTTCCCGCCGCTTCACGGTCCAGGCCAACGTGCCGGTCACTCGTTCGAATGCGGTAACCGCGCCGCCGCCTTTGTTGTCCGCCGAAACAATGACAAGCGGACCGTACACGGTGGGCGACGATCCGTATCCTTGGTGCATGACGTAGTCGGATACTTTTTGCTGCCATAGCTTTTCGCCGTCCATCGATAGCGCGGTCGTGTACACGGCGTCGCGATTGAAGAAATTGATGAAGACGCGCTCCCCATCCGACGCGACAGTGGAAGACGCTTTAGTGGATCGGGGATGCCCTTGGCGGTCGCCGGAAGCGGTGAATCCACCTTCGTGGACATCGGTCTTCCACAATTGTTCGCCCGTTGTCCGGTCATAACAAAGGACCGATTGAACCTCACGGTCTTCATCGGCGGTGGCGAGAAATACACGATCGCCAACGATTGTTGGCGAACCATGGCCGCGTCCTGGTACGGGCTGCTTCCACAGTACGTTGTGATCGTCGTCCCATGTTGCCGGCAGTGTCTGGTTTTGCTGGGCGACACCATTGCGATCGGGGCCGCGCCACCATGGCCAATCGGAATCCGCGATCCCGTTTTCATCGGCACGAGCGCTCGGCGTAATCGGCACGAACGCAGACGTTAACAGTACAAGTAGCAAGCAACGACGGAACATCAAAACGTCTCCTAGATTCAGCGTCAGCCCCACACTATACTCAATTTTGATGCTGCCTTGCCCGCACCCCGCCCTCCTCGCCACGCTCCAGCAACAAATCCGCGAACGCCCTCGTAAATAAGACGGCGTCGGCATAGTCGAGGTGCGTATTGTCAGAACATTCAAAATCCCTGAGCGTCGGGTAGTCTTTAAAGGGATAGGTTTCCGCGGCGGTCAATTGGGCGAAGCGGTCCCAGTAAAAATTTTTGGGCGTGTACTGTTGTTCCAACGCCCACACCTGTCCCGTGGACGGCAGGCGCACAAAAACCACGCGACATCCTTTCGCCTGGAGCCTTCGGACGGATCGCTCGACGCTGGCGTAGTGCTCGAGCATGCCGACCGGTGCGGGAAACGGGGATGATTCGAAGGTGTCCCGGTAAATCGAGTTCGCCCGCGTGTTTTTCT
>BQJS01000352.1 GCA_021604825.1 Phycisphaerae bacterium
CATGCCAGCAATGATGGTCTGGCCGGTTTCTTCGTTGGTGGAAACCTGGAAGGTCGGATCTTCTTCGCTTAATTTATTGAGCGCGTCGGACAGTTTGTCTTGGTCCGCTTTGGTCTTGGGCTCGATAGCAACCTGGACAACCGGCTCGGGGAATTCGAGGGACATCAAGGCGACTGGCTTTTGCGGATCGCAAAGCGTATCGCCGGTGGTTGTATTCTTCGCGCCAATCACCGCACCGATATCGCCGGCGCGGAGTTCTTTTAAATCGATTCGTTCATTTGCGTGCATTTCCAACAGACGGCCGAGGCGCTCTTTTCGTCCTGTCCGCGGATTGAGCACCATGTCGCCTGATTTCAGGACACCGGAATACACCCGGACAAAGGTCAGTCGACCTACGTGCGGATCGGTAATAATTTTGAAGGCCAGACCTGAAAATGGTTCGCTGTCCGACGGCTTGCGCAGGACTTCCAATTCGAGATTGGCGGGGTCATGACCGACGATCGCGTCGACGTCAAGCGGCGACGGCAAATATTGGACGGTTGCGTCCATCAACAAGCGCGTCCCTTTATTCTTAAGGGCGGTACCACACAACACAGGAACGATCTTTCCGCTGACCGTGCCGGCGCGCAACGCCGCGACTAATTCATCGTCGGTGATCGGTTCTTCAGCGAAGTATTTTTCCAAGAGCGCATCATTGAAATCGGCGGCCGCTTCAATCAGTTTCGCGCGTGCGGCTTTTGCATCGTCAAGTAATTCGGCGGGAATTTCCGAAATTTCTTGTTTGGTCTCGGCCCCATCGGCGATCCAACCAATTTTGCGCATTTGGACGAGGTCGATAATGCCTTCGAATTTTTCTTCAGCGCCGATCGGCATTTGAACGGGGGCAACATTCGCACCCAGCCGGTCACGCATGCTATCGACGGCTTTGTAGAAATCGGCGCCTACGCGGTCCATTTTATTAATGAATGCAATACGGGGCACACCATAGCGGTCGGCTTGGCGCCAGACCGTTTCAGATTGGGGTTGTACACCGGCCACGGCGCAAAATACGGCAACAGCGCCATCGAGCACGCGAAGACTACGTTCGACTTCTGCGGTGAAATCGACGTGGCCTGGGGTATCAATGATGTTGATGCGGTGGCCGTCCCATTGACAGGCGGTAGCGGCGGACGTGATCGTAATGCCACGTTCACGCTCTTGGTCCATGTAATCCATGGTTGCATTACCGTCGTGAACTTCGCCAACGCGGTGCACGCGTCCTGAGTAATACAGGATACGTTCAGTCACAGTCGTCTTACCGGCATCAATATGGGCCATGATGCCGACGTTACGTGTCTTTGCTAATGCTTGCCGTTTGGGTTCTGGCATGATCGTTACCCGCTTGGGTCTTGAGTCCTTTGTTACGCGTTTTCGTTTAGCGACCGGAGTTTCAGGATTTGGCCTGAATCTTACAACCGCCCGCACACACAATACGTCCGCACCGCAGGGCGCGGACATCGTGAAACTATGCGTCTATACAACTACATTAGAATCGCAGATGGGCAAAGGCTTTGTTAGCCTCGGCCATACGGTGGGTGTCTTCCCGCCGCTTAATGGTATTGCCTTGCTTATTGAAGCAGTCGACCAATTCGCCGGCCAAACGTTCTTCCATAGATTTTTCGCTTCGCCCGCGGGCGAATTCGATAATCCAACGAAATGCAAGCGCGGCCTGGACATTGGTCGCAACTTCGACCGGCACCTGATAGGTTGCGCCACCAACACGCCGCGATTTTACTTGCAGCATGGGTTTAGCGTTATCGATGGCCGTTTCAAATACGCGGACAATATCTTCTCCCGGCATTTTCTCGGTGATGATTTCGAGAGCGCCGTACACGATGCGTTCGGCGAGACTCTTCTTACCACTCACCATAACCGTGTTAACGAACCGGGATATTGTGTGGTTTTTATACTTCGGATCAGGAAGTGTGCGGCGTTTGTGTATTTCGCGTCGTCGAGCCATTGCTGCAAATCACTCCGTTAGGCCCGCTTCGGCTTTTTAACGCCGTACTTGGACCGGCTTACCCAGCGACCATCATGAATCTTCTTGCCGCCATCATCTTTTTCGGCAGCTTGGCCGCCCATATCGCCGGTCGCATCCAGTACGCCCCGAATGAGATGGTATCGCACGCCCGGTAAATCTTTTACACGGCCGCCACGAATCATTACTTGCGAATGTTCTTGCAGGTTATGGCCAATGCCTGGAATATAGGCCGTTACTTCAAGTCCGTTCTTTAACCGGACACGCGCAACTTTACGTAACGCCGAGTTCGGCTTTTTCGGGGTCATTGTGTACACGCGGGTACACGTACCCGAAGCCTGCGGACAGGCCTTGAGCGCAGGGGATTTCGACTTGGAATACCGCTTTTTGCGGCTCCCGCGCACGAGTTGATTAATGGTTGGCACTGTCCGATTTTCCTCGGTTAAACATACTACGCCGGAGACACTTATCCCCGAAACACAACAGTCGCGCAGCTTACCAGAGGAGCACTGCCATGTCAAGCAGTTTACGCTCGCCCGGAGCCAATGAATTGCCCAAATTAGTCGGTCGTTGCGCTAAAGCACTACGCCAACGCGTCTTCCGCCGATTCCTCTTCGAGTGCAACGGTTTCTGACGGCCCGATTTCCAGATCTTCTGAATAGTCTTCCTGGGCACCTTCCGCCAATTCAACGGTAGTTCCTTGATGATGGGAGCTACCTGTACCCGCGGGGATCAGGTGACCAATAATGACGTTTTCTTTCAACCCACGCAGGTTATCCCGTTTTCCGGAAAGTGCTGCGTCGGTAAGTACTCGGGTGGTTTGCTGGAACGAAGCCGCGGCAATGAAGCTTTCGGTGCTTAACGCGGATTTCGTAATTCCTTGCAAAATTGGTTCGGCTTCTGCAGGGCGCCCGCCTTTTTCCAGCGTTTGGGCGTTCACTTCGCGGAAACGGACCTTGTCCACATCTTCGGCGGCCAAGAACGGGGTGTCGCCCGGGTCGTCTTTGATGTGCACTTTTCGCAGCATTTGCCGAATTATCGTTTCGATGTGCTTGTCATTGGTGCGTACGCCTTGGAGGCGGTACACCTGTTGAATTTCGTCCAGCAGGTATTTGCGCAACGCGTCTTCACCCTGGACCTCCAAGATGTCTTGCGGAATGATCGGACCATCGGTAAGCCGTTGTCCTGCATAGACTTTATCGCCGGCTTGCACGTTCAGATGCTTGCCCGGCGGAATGGTGTATTCGCGTTCTTTACCAATCGGCGGAATGATTTTG
>BQJS01000353.1 GCA_021604825.1 Phycisphaerae bacterium
AATGCGTATCGGGCACATCGGTCACCGCATCTTCCAACCCGCGAATCAATCGCCAGTAGTTCTTGATGCCAGCCGCCCGGGGAAACAGGCAGGCCATCCCGATGATCGCGATGGGTTCCGGAGTTTCGACCGAGTTCTGAACGTCGGCCGACTTGTGGTTCTTCTTCGACAAATTTACATCTCCAAAAAACGTGGCCCGACATCCTTGCCAGTAACTGCATCCCTACAAATCGACGCGACACGTCGCTGCGTCAGCTGTGTGTCGCGGTTTGCCACGCGGGTTTTCAAAACTCTATCCGTCAATTCTATCCGTCTGTATTAATTCAGTCCGCCAATCGCGGTTTGTACTGCATGGCTTCTGCGGGAACGGGAATGCCTTGAGCGCGAAGCATGTTCGCCCGCGTTAAGACCGCCGCCCCATTCATCAAATTATTCGCAACCGTGACGGCTTTGCGGTTTTCGGGCTTTTCCAATTCGGTCCCGCGAACCCACTCGTTAAACGCACCCATCGACGGACCACACCAAACTTGAAAGTCAGCTTGGCGCGATGCGTCACCTGAATTCGCCCAGTTGGACGACTGTCCCAGGTACGATCTGAAGATGAGGGCCATCTTGTGCTTGGGGTCGCGTTCGGCTTTTTGAATTTGCGCGGGGTCGCGCTCTGCGAAATACGCGCTGGTACTTTGCCAGGCTTCCTCGATCGTACAGCGGAGGTAATCGCGTTCGAGCGATTGCTTGTTGGCGTCGGGCAGTGCGTCGAGGCTCGGAAATGCCCGATACCATTCGTACAACTTCTTCGCCCGCATCGCGAACATCGTGCCACGCTTGAGCACTTGAACCTGCACGCCCATTTCAAACATGTCTGCGGCTGGAGCCATGATGACGTCGGCTTGACTTGCATCGGCGAGCATTTTTCGCACCAGGTCGCACGTTCCAGATTCGACGCACGCCTGATTGATCGTTCCCGTCAAGACATATGCCGCCCCCATCGCAAACGCCGCCGCAACGGACGATGGCGTCGCAATTCCGCCAGCCGCACCAACGCGTAGCGGTTGACGATAACCATGTTCACGCTGCATCGTGTCGCGAAGCGCCAGCATGGTTGGCAGCAGCGCGAGGGCTGGACGGTTGTCGGTATGTCCGCCGCTGTCTGCCTCTGCAGTGATGTCACTGGCGACGGGAATCTCGCGGGCCATCTGGGCTTGCGCTTCGGTGATGTCTCCGCCGGCGACGAGCTTGGCTAGCATGTCATCCGGTGGCGGTGCGAGGAAACGCTTGGCCACTTCGACGCGCGACACTTTCGCCACCACCCGATTGGGCGTGACCACCGTACCGTTGTCATCGCGCGAAATGCCAGCCACCCGATACCGAACCAGCGGCAACGTCAAACCGAGAAACGCCGCCGCACTCACGCAACGTACGCCGTATTTCAAATAGAGGTCAACAACCTGCGATTCCAACGCCGCATCGTCGGGGCTGTGGATTAGGTTGAATCCGTACGGCAGGTCACCGATCTCACTTTGAATCGTTTGGATGGCTTTCTCGACGCGCTGCGGACTCAGGCCAGCCGCCCCGAAGAAACCCATCATGCCCGCCCGGGCCATCGCAACAACCAACCGCTCGGACGCAATGCCGTTGGCCATCGCCCCGGACACGTACGCAAAACGAACGCCCATCTCCGCGCGAAAGGTCACATCGCCAAGTTGGTCGGCTGCCACCGGAGGAACATACGCTACGATTGGGTATGCGGATTTTTCGGTCTCTCCACCCAATGTTGCGGTGCCCGTATTCGTCGCGCCGATCTCGCCATCAACTTCGACAACGTAAATCGGCAGATGCGATTGGTGAATCAATGCGGTCAAACCGTCTGCGCCGAATTGGATCTCGTTAGGATCGCCGTTCCAAGTTCCACGGCGTCCGGCTGATGCGGATGTCGTGGACGATTGCGTTGTTGAAAGCGTTAGCACGTCAATGGTTCCGGAGACTGCTTGTCATGTTGTTTGAGGTCTGAGCATTGCACATGCGATCAACCGCGCCGGTATCACCGCAATGCAATGACTCTTCTATTTTGTTGCCGGCTGATGTTTCGGAAACTTCGCTTCGGCTTCTTTGAGCACGAGCGGAAGTTGAAACACGACGTTTTCTTCAGCGGTGGTACACAGACGAACATCGCCCGCGCCCAATTCTTTCAACCGCACGACCACCGACTGCACAACCTCGTCCGGGGTACTCGCCCCACCGGTCAAACCAACCAGATCGACACCCTTCAGCCAATCGGGATCAAGCTCGCTGGCATTATCGATTCGATAACCCGGCACGTTGCGCCGCTGTGCTACCTCCACCAACCGCGCCGCGTTGCTTGAATTGTGCGAACCAACCACGAGCAACAAGCCTATGCCCGACTCGCACATTTCTTTGACGGCGTCCTGTCGATTCTGCGTGGCGTAGCAGATGTCTTCAGTCGGTGGCAATTCCAAATGCGGGTATCGCTCGCGCAGTGCATTGACCACAACCTTGGTGTCATCAACGCTGAGCGTCGTTTGCATCAGCACCATCAACTTTTTGTCTGCGGGCAGTTCGACCGTTCCGGCTTGTTCCACGTCTTCGACCAACGTGATGTGATCCGGAGCATGCCCCATCGTGCCTTCAACTTCTTCGTGACCTTTGCGGCCGATGAAGGCAATGTGGTACCCCTCCTTGACGAAGCGCAGCACCTCAAGGTGAACCTTGGTCACCAACGGGCAAGACGCATCGATGACGCGGAGTTTCCGCTCTTTCGCTTCTTTGTGAATCGAGGGTGCCACCCCGTGAGCGCTGAATACAGCCAGCGAGTCTTCTGGAACTTCGCAGAGTTCCTCGACGAACACAGCCCCCAGATCGCGAAGACGATTCACCACGAATTGGTTGTGGACGATTTCTTTGCGGACATAGACCGGCGCACCGAACGTCTCAATCGCCAATTCCACAATTTGCACAGCCCGATCAACACCGGCGCAATAACATCGTGGGTTGGCGAGGAGGATTTCCATGAGACTCTCATGTAAGGTACAAGACCCGGTTCAGCGGGTGCCGGGCTCAGGCACTCTTGCGGTGGGTCGTTAAGTCGGGCCAGTTTGGTCATCAATGCCGGAGGTGGGAATCGAACCCACACTCTGTTGCCAGAACAGGATTTTGAATCCTGCGCGTCTGCCAATTCCGCCACTCCGGCGATACGCCAATGCCGCCCCCTGGTTATACGCCAGAATCACCGCTTTGGCTTTATATTTGACAAGGACTTACATCGATCGGGGC
>BQJS01000354.1 GCA_021604825.1 Phycisphaerae bacterium
GGAACGGCATTTCCACGCGTTCGGCGGCCTGTATCCCAATCCGTCCGTGCTGAGCGCTGCATTGGCGATGGTGACCGAGCGAATTCGGTTGCGCGCCGGTAGCGTTGTGTTGCCGCTGCATGATCCGGTTCGGGTTGCGGAAGAGTGGGCGGTCGTCGACAACCTATCCAACGGCCGTGTCGATTTGGCATTTGCGCAAGGTTGGAATGCGAATGATTTTGTATTGGCGCCGGAGGGGTACGACGATCGAAAAGATCGGATGTATTCGGGAATCGAAACCGTGCGCAAATTGTGGCGGGGCGAATCGGTGTCGTTGACGAATGGGACCGGTGACCAGCGGGATGTGCGAATTTACCCGCTGCCGCAGCAAGCCGATTTTGAGACTTGGATTACCTGTTCGGGCGGCGCGGAACGATTCATTGAAGCGGGTGCCGGTGGATTTAACGTGTTGACGGCGCTCCTGTTTCAAGAAGTCGATGCGCTGGCGGAAAAACTTGCGCTGTACCGTAAGGCCCGTGCGGATCATGGACACGATCCGGATGCGGGTCACGTCACGTTGATGCTCCACACGTTTGTCGCCGACGATCTGGATCTGGTGCGCGACAAGGTTCGGGAACCCTTCAAAGACTATCTTGAGTCGTCGGTAGACCTGTGGCGGAACGAGTCAGACCGTTTGGAAAGCCTGGGGCGGCGTGAGCGTGAGGACTTGCTGGAATTTGCGTTCGAGCGCTATTTCCAAACGACCGCACTGATGGGCACGCCCGATTCGTGTGCGGCCATGGTGGAACGTTTAAGTGCCGCGGGCGTCAATGAAATCGCGTGTCTGATTGATTTCGGCGTTGAACGCGACGCGACGTTGGCCGGATTGCGCGGGATCAATACGTTGCGTGAACGATTTGCGCAGGGTGGGGCACGAAGTCAAAACGCCCACGATGCAAAACCTGCTTCGGTCACGGAAAATATCCCGTCGCTGACCAGTTTCGTCTCGCCGTCGGACGACGCGGTCACACCAGAACGTTTGGGTGAGTACTTGCGCGGACAAATCGCCGAGGCGTTGGACGTCGATCCGACGACGTTGTCCGAGGACAAACACGTCATGGAACTCGGGCTGGATTCGATTATGGTCATTCAGTTGATTGGGGATCTCCAACGGGTCTATGGCATCCGGTTGCACCCGCGCGAAGTATTCGAACATCCCTCGATCGCCGAGTTGGCCACATACCTATGCGGCCAATTGACCCAGACCGAAGCGACGGGAACCATCGATATTGATTCGGTTGTCTTTTATCCGAAATCGCAACGCGGTGCGGTACCCATTCAGCCGCCGGCGGCAAAGAACGCGCCCGCCGCATTCATTCTTTCGACTCCGCGGGCGGGCTCGACCCTGTTGCGCGTCATGCTCGCCGGGCATCCGGATTTGTTTTGTCCGCCCGAATTGCACCTTTTGCCGTTTGCGACGATGGCCGACCGGGATACCGCGTTGGCCGGCAGTTTTCTGGGCGAAGGCCTCGAACGGGCGTACATGGAACTGACCGAAGTCGATGCGACAACTGCGCGCGCGATGTGCGAAAAACAAGGGAACGACGGTTGGACCGGGGCGGATACGTACAAATTCATCCAAGAACATATTGAAGACCGTATGCTGGTCGATAAATCGCCATCGTACGCGGCCGATGTTGACAACATCCGGCGCGCGGAAGCGTGGTTCGATTCGCCGAAATACATTCTGTTGGTGCGGCATCCTTACGCGGTAATCGAATCGATGGTGCGCCACCGGTTCCATCAAATGTTGGGCGCGGGCGGGAGCGATCCCCAAGCGTTCGCGGAGCGGGTTTGGTTCGTTCTAAATCAGAATTTATGTTCAATTGCCGACGAGATCGGCCCCGAGCGGTGTCACTGGGTTCGGTATGAAGACTTGGTCGATGAGCCCGAGCGGGTGAGTAAAGACCTCTGCACGTTTCTCGGTGTGCCGTACGATTCACGGGTGGTCACGCCCTACGATGGTCAACGTATGACCGACGGCGTACATGCGGAAAGCGTTCCGCTCGGCGACCCCGATTTCCATACGCATTCCGGCGTTGACCGGTCCTTGGCGCGCCGTTGGGAAGTAAACAGTCCACAGTATTCATTGGACCAGGAGACGATCGCATTGGCGGGACGGCTTGGTTACGACGTGTCGACGGTAGGGGCTGCCCGGCCCATTTCCGCGGCCGCCGAATTTGAGGAAGGACGCTTATGAGCGCCCAGCGCATTTTGCTGGACGTGCTGAACCGAGGCGTGCAAGTCGGGGTCGACGGTGTTGATCTTGCGGTGCGCGCGATTCCGGGTGCGCTGACGCCCGAACTTCGGGGACACGTTCAAAGTGCCAAAGCGGACCTAATCGCGTTTATCGGCGAAGGCCGGCGCTTGGCGCGTATGTCGTATGCACAACGGCGCATGTGGTTTATCGACCAACTCACGCCCGGCAGCGCTTTGTATACCGCGACCGCGGCGACGTACCGGTTGCGTGGCGCCATCGACACAAACGCACTCGAAACCGCGTTGAGCGGCGTGGTCCGCCGTCACGAAGCATTGCGCACCACATTCCCCTTTGTTAACGGCGAGCCAGTACAGTCCATTCAACGCGTTCAGGAAGTAGCACTGAATGTTACGGATTTTAGTGGCGAATCGTCGGAACGCCGCGAAGCGATGGCGATTGATGCCGCGTCTGAGTGGGTACGGCAACCGTTCGATTTGGCACGTGGACCGCTTTTCCGGCCTGGGCTTATTCGCATCGATTCCGATGACCATATCCTTGCGCTGCCGATGCATCACATTATCAACGATGGCTGGTCGGTGGGCGTATTGTATCGCGAATTGCAGGAACTGTACGACGCGCAAGTGGCGGGGCGTGCTTCCACGTTGCCCGATGTGCAGGCGCAGTATGCCGATGTCTCTGAATTGCAGTACCAACTCGCTGAGAGCGATGAAGGTGTCAAACAGCTCGCGTATTGGAAAAGACAACTCGGCGGTACAATTCCCGCGCTTAACTTGACGAGCGATCGTGTGCGGACGGCGACGCCCGATTTTCGAGGTGGCCGAGCACGTACGATGTTGGCGGCGGATATCGGCGCGTCTCTGAAACGGATTGGCCGCGGCGAAGGCGCTTCGCTCTACATGGTCAGCCTGGCGGCGTACTTCGTATTGCTGCACCGGTATACCCGCAACGATGACATTGTCGTCGGTTCGCCGATTGCGGGCCGTACAATCGAACACGCCGAAGATTTATTAGGGCTTTTTGTGAATACGGT
>BQJS01000355.1 GCA_021604825.1 Phycisphaerae bacterium
GCGTTGTCGAGCGGTTATTACGATGCGTATTATTTGCGAGCGATGAAGGTGCGGACGCTGTTGCGGGGCGATTTTGAAAAAGCGTTTGCGAAAGTGGACGCGATCTGTTCGCCAGTCACTCCGGATACCGCATTTAAGATCGGCGAGAAGACGTCCGATCCGTTGGCGATGTATCTAGCCGACGTGTACACCATCACCGCAAATCTGGCGGGCATTCCGGCGATGAGCGTGCCTTGTGGGTTTGATGGCAAGGGCCTGCCGATCGGGTTGCAACTCATGGGCCCGGCGTTTTCAGAAGCGACTCTTCTGAACATCGCTCACCAATTTCAGATTAACACGGACCATCACGAGCGGGTACCGTCCTGATGGATCTTTCACTCAACGTTGTTGCCGACGGCCCGAACGTGCGTGGCTCAGTTCTTCGCACAAACCAAGCCTTTCTCGAATTGGTTTCGGAAAAGACCACGCTTGATTTTGGTATCGCATTTGCGGCATCGCAATTTCCGACGGTATCCGAGTGCAATCAGTTTCGCGAGGTGTGGGTCGAATCGCCGGACGAAGCGGTTAAGGCGCTTGCACAAGCCGAGGCGCACTTCGCGGACGCTGGCCTAACCTGCAATCGTTGGGCACTCGCTGAAGCTCAGAAACCTGAGACAATTGAACCGGCCCTAAAAGAAGCGGGCTTTCGTCGCGATGATCGTATCGCGATGGCATTGGAGTGTTGGCCGGAAGCGATCGAACCGACCGATCGGTATCGCGTGCTACCCGCTCGAGCCATGCGGGCTGTGTTCGCGGAAGTCTGCGGACAGCGCGCCAGCGAAATCGAAGGTGATGCCCGAATCGAAGTGGACAGCGAACGCCTGGATGATCATCGCCTCGATTCGTTCGTCTTGATGGACGGAAAGACACCGGTTGGCATCTGTGCGTTGTTTCAAGTGGGCGACATTGGCCGGATCACCGATCTGTTCGTCGTTGAACCCACGCGCCGAAAGAAAGCGGGAACTGAGATGGCCAACCACGTCATCGCCCTCGCACGACGATTGACCGTCAGCGTTGTTTGCATCGAAGTTCGAGAAAGCAACAGTCAATCAATCGCGTTTCTCAAACAATGCGGGTTCGTCGAAGCCGGGCGACTTGTCGAGTTTGTTCGCGACCCTGAAAATCGATAGTTGTTGCTCACTGCATTGCCCTCAAAACGCGATACCGCGTATGAGAATCCGTCAAAATGATCCTCCGCGCCAAGCACATCATTGACGCAGACTTCCGCCTGATCGACAACGGTTTCGTACGCACCGATTCGTCGCGCATCGTCGAAGTCGGGCCATCAACAGACGCGACTGATGAGGTTACCGTCGATTGCGGCGATTCGCTTCTTATGCCCGGGTTGGTCAATGCCCACACGCATCTTGAACTGGGTGGGCTGCGCAATGCTGTCCCGCCAACGCACGACTTCGTCGATTGGTTGGCGCGGTTGGTGCCAATGATGCGCTCGATGGGTAACGATCAGGAAGACATCGGAACGGCCGTCAAGAGCGGTTTGCAGGACAGCTTGATCGGCGGCGCGACGCACGTCGCGGACATTTCCAGATTCGCAACCATCACACGCGAATCGATCGCAAACATTGCATCCAGACCCAGAGTGACGTCGTTTGGCGAGGTACTTGGCTCGAAGTCGGTCAATCCAGACGAGTTGATTGCGCAGTCCGCCGATTGCCATTCCATTACGGCAGACCTGACGCTGGGCATCTCCCCTCACTCAACTTACACAGTTCCGCTTGCGACGATGCAAGAATGCGTTTCTACCGCTGCAAGACTGAAGTCGATCATGTGCATTCACGCTGCGGAATCCGTGGAAGAAGAAGAATTCGTGGTGAACGGCACCGGCCCACTGCGCGACTTTCTTGAATCGATGGGCGCTTGCGATTCGTCACACAAACCCTTCGGCGGGCGACCGATCGAATTTCTGAATCATGCCGGCGCACTGGGTTCAAACACACTGCTGGCCCACTGCAATCACGTCAACGACGACGACATCAACTTGATCGCCAGCAATCAAACGTCGGTTGTTTATTGCCCGCGAACGCATCACGCTTTCGGGCATCCATCCCATCGATTCGACGACATGCTGCGGGCTGGCATTAACGTTTGCCTGGGCACCGACAGCCTCGCGTCGAACCCGTCTCTCTCGATGCTGGATGAAATTCGATTCTTGCGAAGTCACCGACCTGATATCTCGGCTGAAACCATCATGCGGATGGCGACCGTCAACGGTGAGAAGGCACTTTGCGCAACAGGAACAGTGGACGTGCTGTCAGCCGGATCGCAGGCGAACATGATCGCCATCCCCATCGATCCAACCGGTGCGGCTGACCCATTCGAAAACGTGCTCGCAAGCGCGATCCAACCCACGCATTGCATGGTCGCGGGTAATCTGCTCATCGGCTAGCTGACGTCAGTCACCCACGCCGATTTCATCATTGAACACCGATGCCACCAGCAAGTTCTCAACTTCCTCGTGGTAGTCGACTTCCGACAGCATAATTTTGACGTAGGTGCGGGCTTGTCCGCGCGGATCGGCATCGGTCGTGGATAACTCTTTGAGGTGACCGAGTGTTGTGCCGGCCATCTCGATCATTTTGGCGTGCCCTTTCTTGAGATGATCGACCTGCTTGACGAGGTCCGGCCTTTTGTCGACAACGTAGTCCAGAAACCCGCCGATTTCTTCCAAGGCGATGCGGTGAATAAGGTGGGCGCGGAAGTGCTCGAACGACTTGCAAACCGTAGCCAACCAAGGTCGAAGATCATCGCCGCCCTCTTGCTTGAGCGCACTGTGCAGGGCACCGGTAATCTCGCGCAGGCGTTCGTGTTCGTCTCGTACTCTGCGAATAATCGTGTCATCGTCCATGATATGCCCACCTATACGTGTTCAAGAATACGTTGTGACTCACCCATGTGGTCTACAGCGTTGGTCGCACAAGTTTGACGCGTAGACTTTACAACGCAGTTCCCACGGCGTCGAATCGATGGGGATCGACTTGGCGTTCGATTAAAGCAGGAGTCAAACGGAAGTCCGTTGGATGGTCTTGTACCCGCGAATACCATCGCTTGGCGGCGTGACGTTGCGCTCGCGCATTTCCAGCACTTTGAAGAAGTAAATCGCAAGCATGCCAGACGCCAGCGAGACCAACCAAACGCCCCATCCGATCCAATTCCAAAGCGCCATGCCAGCCATCGGAATGAACATCGCCCGCAGCCCCGTCAACGAAACATG
>BQJS01000356.1 GCA_021604825.1 Phycisphaerae bacterium
AACGCAAAAAGAAGATCTGTATCTTTCCGCCCTGGCATTGATGACCGAACGTCAACTTTGGACGCCGCAATTCGTGGCGGGCGTTCGCGGTGAATATGCCAACTACGGGCAAGTCCGCGATTTCGACCATGCCATGACAGCCGTTTCAGAACTTTCGGTCACGCAGCGCCTGCCGTTCGGTGGAGAGGTGGCGGCCCGGGTCATCAACGTTTTGATGCGGGACATCGGTCGCCACACCACGAGCGGCGAATCGGGGACTGCAATCCTCGAAGCAAACATCCCGCTGCTCCGGGGTGCCGGGAGAGTGGCGTACGAATCCCGCTATCAAGCCGAACGAAATCTTGTCTACGCGGTTCGTGATTTTGAATCTGCCCGCCGCGATTTGGTTGTGGATGTCGCGGGTGATTTCTTCGATCTGCTCGCCACCAAGACTCGTATTGAAAGCGCACTCGGAGCCAAGGAGTCGGCGGTCCAGGAACAGAAGAGGACTCAGGCATGGGTGGATACCGGGCGTTACGTTCAGATCGAGGCCAACCGAATCGATGTGCAAGTCCTGGACCGAAGCAACGATGTCAACAATGCACGCGTCCAATACGAAACAGCGTTGGACCGCTTTAAAATTCGAATCGGTATGCGAACGCAAGAACCCATTGACGTAGTTGACGAGGAGTTGGATCTATTCGAGCCCGACGTGAGCGAGAGAGAGGCGACGGAGACTGCGATTGCTTATCGCTTGGATTTGATCAACACGCAGGATCGTATCGATGATGCCAAACGTGGCGTCGTGATCGCGAAGAATAATTTTCTGCCGCAGTTTGATATTTCGGGTTCGATTAGGATGGATACGGACCCCAACAAGAAAAACTCGCTGAGCTACAACTCGGAGCGAACGCTGTGGCAGGGCATGCTGGAATTAGAAGTCCCGTTGGATCGGCGGGAAGAACGAAACGTCTTTCGGGCTTCGCTGATCGACCTCAGGCGCGGCGAGCGTGCCTACGAGTTGGCGAAGAACAATGTAATCCTCGACGTTCGCAGTGCGATCCGCAACCTGCAATTGGCCAAGCAGTCCATGGCCATTCAGGAGGAAAACATTGAAGTCAACATCGCGCGGGCAGTGCAGGCCGATGAGTTGCTCAAGCGTGGCCGCCTTAGTTCAAGTCGTGACTCCATCGAGGCGCAAAACGCGATTCAAGCGTCAAAGAACCAGTACGCTGCGGCGGTGGCCAACTATCGACTTGCAATACTCACGTTACAAAGGAACTGCGGAACATTGCGGGTGGACGATCAGGGACATTGGATCCGATAAAAGTGACAGATTGCAGTCGATAAACCGAGTCTCCGTTACAAGTTCGGACATCCGAATACCCGCTGAATCGTTTGTGACCCAGGGTTCGACGAATTAGAATGTCAATGAGGATTCACCGATTCGCATTCCATTGAAAGCCAAGGCCATGTCGATCACGCAAAAGCTCAATTCGCTGTCACCCGGCGCGATTGCAAAGGCTTGCCAGGGATGCGGACTCCCCCCCAACATGATGCGTGAATTCAGAACAACCCCGCGTCGGCGCGCCGCGACGGTGGGCATTGTGCTTGGCGTTGTTTGCGTGGCAGCTGTTGGCGGCATTTTGTATTTGCTCAGGTCAGGCACAACGACGCAGGCGTCGGCAGAAGCCCATCAAGTTTCCCGCCGATCGTTCTCGGTGATGCTCAACGAAAAAGGTGAATTGGAAGCCAAGAAATCGACCGACGTCAAAGTCGAAGTCGAAGGGCGCTCGACAATCATTTGGCTCGTCGAAGAGGGTACGCAGGTCGAAAAAGGTGATTTGATTGCCCGGATCGCCAGCAACGAAATCGAAGAAAAAATCCGAGTTGAAGAGATCAAGGTTCAGAATGCGAAGGCGGCAGCAGAGGCAGCCGACCAACAATTCGAAATCATGCTCGATCAGAATGCGAGCGACATTCGCAAAGCCCAGTTGGCACTGACCAACGCCCAAATCGAACAACGCAAATATCTCGAGGGCGATTCTGTCCAGACGTTAAACGCGAAGGACAATGCACTACGCACTGCAAGACTCAGACTTGAACAAGCTCAGGATGTTCTGAGAGACTCCAAAGCGCTCCATGAGAAGGGACACTTGAGCAAGCTGGAATACGAGCGGGATATTCTGTCTGAAATCGAAGCCAAGGATGCGGTCGAAGCCGCGGAACTTGATCTTAAAACCTTCAAGGCCTACACCGACCCCAAGGAACGAGCGCAAAAGGCATCGGACGTTGACGAAGCCGAGAAAGACTTGGATCGGACCATCAAGAAGGCCGAAGCAACCGAGATGAAGGATAAGGCCCAGACCGCGGCCAAGCACGCCGAGTACGCCCTTGTGGATGAACGTTTAAGCAAGTTACGCGAGCAGCGCGTTAAGACCGAACTTCGCGCGCCGGATGTCGGAATGGTGGTTTACGACACTGGCCCCAACCGATGGAACCGCCGTGAGGTTACGGAGGGGGCTGAGGTCATCGAGCGCCAAACGATCGTCAAGCTTCCTGACCCATCACAGATGCTGGTCAAGCTGCGTATTCACGAAGCCAAGACGAGTCTGATCGCAATTGGACAAGAGGCCACGGTTGAAGTTGAGGGGATTCCTGGCGTTGTCTTCAAAGGTGCCGTTACCAAAATCGCCCCGCTGGCAGATTCACAGCAAGGTTGGCTCAATCCTGACATGAAAGAGTATGCCACCGAGATTGAGCTGGATACCAACAACTATGAATTGAAACCCGGCGTCACGGCGCGCGCGGATATTCTTGTGGAAGATGTTGTCGATGTCCTGACCATTCCAGTTCAGGCGGTCTACAGTGTTGGCGAGCGACACTTTGCGTTTGTCGGTAAGAGTCAAGCCACTGCGAAACCGCAAGAGATCGCAGTCGGTGCCGCCAATGACGCGTTTGTTGAAGTGCGTAGCGGCCTCGAAGAAGGCGACTGGGTGCTGCTGGCTGTTGACGATGCTCCCCTCGCATCATTGCCCAATCCCGAAGAAAAGTCGGATGAGCTCGATCGTCCGAAACGCGATCACAAGGGAAAGGGAAAAGCACGGAAGAAGAACCGCGGTGCCGGTGAAATCAAAGGACGGACCGCGAAACATTCAAATGATTCGGCGGAGAATAAAGTCCGGGACAAGTCATGAGTGACGTTGAAACATCCCCGGATCATCCGACAGCCGCCATGTCATCTCACGCCACGATCAATCGAACCAATTCCAAAGCGATCGCT
>BQJS01000357.1 GCA_021604825.1 Phycisphaerae bacterium
GACTGTTCTCCCGGCCGATCTGGCTTCCGCAATGGGTAAGCTTCAACCAGTTCGGCCTTCCGTCGAAAGCAATCTCATGGTTACATAAAGGGTGGCTGCGCCATCGGGGTTTCGTCAGTTGGTCGTGCCCGGCGCATCGCGCAAGGTGATGCGGTTCAGATCGTCATAAGTGTTGTCGATCTCCGTCCCGTCGCGCTTGCGATGATCGGTGATGTTGCCAAATTTGATAAAGCTTTAGATCTGACGCTTCAAAGACACATTATATTGCTGTCTCTTCATTTTGCATCAATCATCATTTACCGACAGACTTGGGGCGCGACGTTGGGCAAGCTCTTCAACAGCAATCACATTTTCCTGATCGTCAAAATAAAATTTCAACAAGGGCTTAATTTGCTCTTTTTTCAGTAAAGGAAAATGAATTTGAATTGATAAATTCCCCGAAACAGATTTATCGCAAAACGGCGATCTCGCTTTTGCTGTTTCGTAGACTTCAGAGCTTAAACTACGCTCTATGATTGCTAATTCAAGTTGCTCCCGATTTTCAGGGATGGGGGCTCCGATTAGAGATTTTACGTACTCAGCAGAATCAGCAGGGCATATCACAATATTGTTCATTTCCTTTCCTACGCTGTTACAGCTTGTAATAACAACAGCTAAAACGGCGGGTATTAGTCGTCTAAACATAATAAACCTCTTACTATTCTAAATCATCTTCAAAATCTGGTAGGTCAAGGTCGGTATTGTTGTTAGGGTCAATCCCAGTCACAGCCTCGTATGCATCTCCCGCGTATGTATTCGAATTGTTGTTTCTCGCACTATATGGGCTTTCGCTTTCATTAACTGAATTATTGAAGCCTTCAAGTGTTGCTTGAACTTCTTCCACCGACTCTGGCACAACTACCCTTGTAACTTCGATCGTGCCTGGCTGTCCAATGTCGATGCTCTCATCTGCGGGCGTATCAACCGCATAGACTTGACCTCCTGAATAGTCGCCCGAGACTGCGGCCACTGGATCGACATCTCCCGAAGGGCCAGCGCGAGAAATGCGTGCTTTACTCGTGTCTCCCGTCTCCTCATCATAGTAGTATATATAGGCATGCCCATACTCACCGCCAACTACAGGATACTCTCCTAGTGGATAGGCTTCGATGATAACGACGGTGCCGAGTCCCGTCGGATCGTAGTAGTTCACCGGATCATTCCCGACATACGCATACAGATTAGTTTGATCCTCATACCAGATTGGGTCTGTCTGCATGAAGCGGCCGGTGGCGGGGTCGTACCAGCGGGCTTTGTAGTAATAGAGGCCGGCGTCGGGGTCTAACTTTTGCCCTGTGAAGCGGAATGGGAAGCCCGCATCGCCTTCACTGCCCGATGAACCGTAGGCGGAGTAAGTGTAGGTGTCGACGATATCGCCATTATCATCCGTCGTCGCCACCACGGAGTTGCGTGGGTCCTGATGGGCCCACACTTCGCAATTGGCAAAGGATGTGTTGGTGCACGACCCGTCCAATGTGTAGTCGATCATCAGGAACGGCTCGTCCGTCGATCCCGGTAACCGGATATACCGCCGCAGTTTAATGTTGAGCCCGTCGGTCTCGTAAATCTCCTGGGTGTCATCGTAATAGAACTTCGACACCGTAGAGTTATAAGACTTCTCCCGCAGATTGCCTTCCGGGTAATAGGCGTAAGTCGCCGTGCCGTTTGGCAGGCTCGCAATCGTCAACAACCGGTTGTCTACATCATACGTGTAAGTCCGGCCGCGATGGTCCGTTGTGATGTTACCGCGCTTGTCGTGGGTGATCGTTTGCCCGGCAATCGCCGTATATTGATTGAGCCCGTTGACAGTGTAGCTGTCGGTCTCATCCAGGTCCGGCGCCCACAATAAGGAATTGGGCGCAACATCCAGGGTGGTCACCTGCCAGGCGGGGTTATAGCCCAGATCATAGGCCATATCGTCCGCACTTCCATTAACGTCCCAGTCAAGGTCCGTCAGCCGCGAGAGCGCGTCATAAACATAAGCGCTGTCGGCCCCATTGCCATAATCAACGCTCGTGCGCCGCTGCAAGTCGTCATAAGTAACGGTCGCAAGCGTCGTCGAATTTGCTGAGGCGGTTTTCGGATTGCCGACTGTGTCCCATGTATAGTCAACCTCAAACCCGTCAGGATGGGTCAGCTCCGTCAGCCGCGACGCCGCGTCATATTCATACTGGACCGGGAAGCCCGCATTGTATTTCTTTTCGGTGAGACGACCCAATGCGTCATAGGTATACGTCATCGCATGGCTCGGGACCGACTCAGACGTCCTCAAGCCATTATTGTCATAGGCATAGGTGACGTCATTGGTCGTCCCCGGCGCATCGCGAAGGGTGATACGGTTTAAATCATCATAGGTGTTGTCGATCTCTGTGCCGTCACGCTTCCTATGATCGGTGATATTGCCCGCCGCATCATAAGCGTATTGCTCGCAGTCGTCGGTCGATTGGTAAGTCGCGCTGCACGCGGCGGAGGTTCCCGCTGTCGTCTTCGACGGGAAGCGGAGCTTCACCAGCCTGTCATGGCCGTCATACTCATAAGTGGTCTTGTTGTTGTTCGGGTCGGCCAGCGTCGCGATCAGGCCATTGTCGGTGTAGGTTGTCACCCGGTCGTCAATCTCAACAGAGGTGAGATAGGCCTTGATGGTCTTGGTGACTTGCCCGGCGGCGTCATACACCGTCTTGGTGATGCGGTCAGGACCATAGGCGTTGGCGCCCGTGCCTTCAGTGCCGAGGCTACAGGCAGACGCCGGCAGGGAAGAGAACGCCGCCGGGTTCATTCGCCTTGTGGAACATTCAAGCCGGGAGTTGTCGTCGTAAGAGAACTGCCTGACAGCGAGCTTGGTCGAGCCGTCATAGACGATTGTTGATACTTTTCGGCCATAGCTGTCATAGGTGGTTTCGGTTTTTTCGAGCGCTGAGAATGAGGCCCAGTCGGCGTCCGACTGGGAGTTGACCGTGCCGCGCTCTACCGTCGAGGGAAGTCCGCGTGAGTTATACGTGGTCTTGACCGCCATGTGTTTGCGGGCGCCCGCGCCGTCAGGGTCCGGCGCGATGACGCCGATCACCTGACGGTTGTCATTATAGCGCGTTCGCGTCGTGTCCGCCGTGCCGGAAAGCGGCCCATCTTCTTCGATGCGGTTGGTCCACTCATCATAATCATAAGTGATGGTCGAGGTATCATTTCCGTTGCCCGCTGCCGTGGTGACGGAAAGAAGTTCAAG
>BQJS01000358.1 GCA_021604825.1 Phycisphaerae bacterium
CAACCGATCCCTTGTCCTGATCCCGGTTCACGTCTTGAAGGGTGATGAAATCGGGGAGTTCTTCTTTGAACAACACTCGGCCCACTGTGGTCGATACGATTTCGCCGCCGCTGTCCACTTTGATGGCGGCGTGCATATCAACCTGTCCGGCCTCATAGGCCAGTACAACGTCCGGGGTATCGGTGAACACGCTGCCGGGCCGCAAAATCTCCCGGTCTTCGCCGGTCCACTCGGCTTTCCATTCGCCTTTTGCTCCGGGACGTTGCCGGGTGAGGTACGAAATACCCAAAACGATATCTTGACTCGGCGTTACGATTGGCCGCCCATTGGAGGGCGAGAAGATGTTGGTTGAGGCCAACATCAATAAGCGTGCTTCCAATTGTGCTGCCGGCATGAGCGGTACGTGCACGGCCATCTGGTCACCGTCGAAATCCGCATTGAATGCGGCACACACCAACGGATGGATGCGGATGGCTTTACCTTCGATGAGGACCGGTTCGAACGCTTGGATGCCGAGTCGATGCAACGTCGGTGCACGGTTCAACATGACGGGGTGATCTTTGATCACCTCTTCGAGGATGTCCCAAACTTCTTCGCGCCCCTTCGCGATGATGCGCTTGGCCGCTTTGATGGTCGATGCCAATGCGCGATCTTTGAGCTCGCGAATGATGAACGGCTCGAACAATTCCAAGGCCATCTTTTTCGGGAGACCGCATTGATGCAATTTCAGTTCGGGACCGACAACGATAACCGAACGGCCCGAGTAGTCCACGCGTTTACCGAGGAGATTCTGGCGGAACCGGCCTTGCTTACCTTTGAGCATATCGCTCAAGGATTTTAACGGGCGGTTGCCCGCACCCAATACGGTGCGTCCGTGGCGGCCGTTATCGAACAATGCGTCGACGGCTTCCTGCAGCATTCGTTTTTCGTTGCGCAGAATCACTTCCGGCGCGCGCAACTCGATCAGGCGTTTGAGCCGGTTGTTCCGGTTGATGACACGCCGGTACAAGTCGTTGAGATCGCTGGTGGCATACCGACCGCCTTCAAGCGGCACCAATGGCCGCAAGTCGGGCGGAATCACCGGCACTACGTCCAAAACCATCCATGCGGGATTGTTCCCGGACTTGCGGACGGCTTCGACGACTTTCAGGCGCTTAATCGCTTTGGTGCGGCCTTGAATCGACTTGGTCGTGAGAACGGCGCTGTGGAGTTCTGTACTAAGCGACTCAATGTCCAATTCTTCGAGCAGCGTCTTGATGGCTTCGGCGCCCATGCGTGCGGTGAATCGGTCACCCCACTGTTCGCGGGCGTCCTGGAATTCGTCTTCGGTGAGGGTCTGCATTTTCTCCAGACTCGACTCGCCGGGATCGATCACGATGTAGTTTTCGAAATAGATGATGCGTTCCAGCACGCGGATCGACAAGTCGAGCAGGTTGCCGATGCTGCTGGGTGTGGTCTTGAAGAACCAGATGTGCGTGACCGGTACGGCCAGCTTAATGCACCCCATGCGCTCACGGCGTACTTTAGATTCCGTGACTTCCACGCCGCATCGGTCGCAGACGATGCCGCGATGCTTCACTTTCTTGTACTTGCCGCAGGCGCATTCCCAGTCCTTGACGGGACCAAAAATACGTTCACAAAAGAGGCCGTCTTTTTCCGGCTTAAATGTGCGGTAATTGATCGTCTCCGGCTTTTTCACTTCGCCACGAGACCACTTCAGGATGTCCTCTGGCGATGCCAGTCGAATTTGGAGCGAGTCAAATCTATCGCCGGTTGTCGGTACGTGTTTCGCCACGCGTTAACCCTCCACCGCTTCGTCTTCGCCGCTCTCAACTTTGAGCAGCTTAATGACATCCAAGCACAAGCTTTGCATCTCTCGTACCAATACATTGAATGATTCAGGCCGGCCGGGCTCTACATCCCGGTCACCTTTAACAACTGCTTCGTAGGCCTTGGTGCGGCCTTGTATGTCGTCACTCTTAATGGTGAGCAATTCTTGCAAGGTGTACGCCGCGCCGTAGGCTTGGAGCGCCCACACTTCCATTTCACCAAACCGCTGGCCACCGAACTGGGCTTTACCGCCCAACGGCTGCTGGGTGACCAATGAGTACGGCCCAATCGCGCGGGCGTGAATCTTGTCGTCCACCAAATGGTTCAGTTTCAACATGTAGATTTGGCCGACCGTGGTTTCCTGGGCGAATTCGAGACCGGTCCGACCGTCGCGCAGTCTAATTTTTCCGTGGCGCGGCAGTCCGGCTTCTTCCAGGAATTCACAAATTTTCGCTTCGGACGCGCCGTTGAACACCGGCGTTGCAAACCGCAAGCCCAGTGCACCGGCGGCCCAACCCAAATGCGTTTCAAGAATCTGGCCGACGTTCATGCGCGACGGCACCCCCAAGGGGTTCAGCAAAATCTGAACTGGAGTACCGTCGGGTAAGAACGGCATGTCCTGCACGGCCATGATCTTGGCGATAACACCTTTGTTACCGTGGCGCCCCGCCATCTTGTCCCCCACCGACATCCGGCGCTTCGTGGCGACAAACACCTTCACCAACTTGATCACGCCGGGCGGCAGTTCGTCGCCTTTGCGCATTTGATCGATTTTGCTGTCGCGAAACGCGATGAGTTTGGCTTCTTCCATCGCGGCCATATTGACTAGGCGCGTCAGCCGTTGTTGAATTTTCTTGTCTTCAATCCGCATCCGCGCCAGTACGCTGTACTCAGCTTTTTCAAGATGAGCAACCTTAACGCGCTTGCCGGCTTCGAGTGCGATTGATTCCGTCTTATGGTCGAACACACTTTCCAGAATCTTGATACCCACGAGATCGGTCTTCACCAAGTCCACGAAGGTTTTCCGGATGTCGTTGATTTGTTCTTGGTACTCGCGTTTGAGCTTGTTCACCGCTTGGTGCAACGCGCTCTTCGGGCCACCGTCCACTTTTTCGCGGCGGCTCGATTCTTTGACGTCGACGACGACGCCATTGACGCCGGGCGGCACGGTCAGCGACGCGTCGCGGACATCTTCGGCTTTTTCACCGAAGATAGCGCGCAGCAGCTTTTCTTCCGGAGCGAGTTCGGTTTCACCTTTCGGTGTTACCTTACCGACCAGAATGTCGCCGTGCTTCACTTTCGCGCCGATTCGGACAATGCCGTTCTCGTCGAGGTTGTTCAGCGCTTCTTCGCCCACATTCGGAATGTCGCGGGTGATTTCTTCAGGCCCAAGCTTCGTGTCGCGTGCTTCGATGTCGAAC
>BQJS01000359.1 GCA_021604825.1 Phycisphaerae bacterium
GCCGACGTGACTGTTTGCTCACCTTGGAATATTCGCTCTTCAAAACTGGCTCCGCCGGATTCGGGATTGACGGGTGGCCAAACTTTGCGGAAGGGGATCACTTCAGCCTTCTCTTCCGTCTCAACCAGAATTGCATTTGAAGTACCGCCGGCGAGATCGCGAACAATCTGGTCGATGTCCAACGTTGGCAATTCGCCGATAGCCGTATCCTGGGCTTTCAAATCCGCAACGAGTTCGCTGTAGCGTGAACCCGCGTCGGCGAAAAATTGCGTGACCGGCGGAGGGAAGGCCTGGGAATTCTGCGAAACTTGACCGCCAACCGCAATGATGTTTTCCAGAATTTTGGTGATCTTCGAGTACGCCTGTCGCAGCCGAGTCGTCGCAGCACTGTATGCAGGAATGTCGGACGCCAGTGCGTCTTTTATCTGCTGGTCGGCGGCTTTGACGTCGCGACCAAACTCGTCGAACAAACCCTTGACTTCACCGGTCAGACGGGCAGCGTTGCCTTCCAATTCGCCAACCGATTGCAGCTGCGCCAGTTCGTCGCCCAGTAGTTTCGTGATCCGCTCAACGAACTCGTTTTGAAACGAATCGATGATCTCGATATGACCGGCTGCCTGTTCTTTATAGAGCGACCGATTGGCGAGGCGCTTGAGGACCGCCGAGCGTTCTTCGTGATCTTGCAATGGGTTGATCGAATTGAACTCGACCTTGCTGCGATTGCTGACGCTGTACAACTCGAGCAGATCGTTGATGGCGGACCGATACCGATCCTGGTCTTTGTCTTCGATGTCCGTCTTGAAATACAGACTCGTCAGTGTGATCTTTTGATCGATGCCCTTGAGGAGCGCCTCGGTCGGTTCGGTCAGGCTGTTGATGCCCGACGACGTCACGTCCATGCGACCCAAACGCGTCAGTCCAAGCCATTGGAGCCCAGCCACCAGCGCGACGGCCAGCACGACCATGAGCACCACGTTGAGCCCAACGAGCACAATTGATTTCGTATTCTGTTCAGTGCTTACCGCCATCGTCTTGACTCCAGCACCTTGACTGTCAGGAATAGAAAAAGTCCCGTCGACGTGACGAAGAACACGATGTCATTGCCATCCAAGAGCCCACGGGTGAAACCGTGGAAGTGTTCGCGGATTGAAAGATGGCGAAGGGTCAGTTTCAACGCGCCGCCGGCTTGCATCGCGAGGTAGTCAGCGAGAAACGTAAAGACCAGCAAGAGCACCATGCTGCTGACAGCTGCGATGATCTGGTTGCCCGTGCAGGCGCTGAAGAACAATCCCACTGACAGATACAACGCGCCCAGAAGGAGCATGCCCAAGTAGGTCGATGCGGCCATCCCCCAATCGAGTCGCCCGTAGGCGTTGACGATGAACGCGTAGAGCAGCGTTGTCGCCAGCATCACGATGAAGAACACGTATGCCCCGAGAAACTTGCCGATCACCACGTCGGTCTCGCCAACAGGTGCGGTCATCAGGGTTTCAATCGTTCCGGTGCGATACTCATCGCTGAGCAGCCGCATGGTCAGGACGGGTAGAAACAGCACAAAGACAACCGGCATCAGGTTGGCAAGGCCTTCAAGCGAAGATTGGTTGCCCGGCTGAAATGTCGTCGCGGTGAAGAATATCCCCAATAGAAGCAGGAATATCGTCAACACGGCGTAGGCAATCGGGCTATAGAAAAACGCACCCAACTCCCTTTGCATCACTGGCGAAACGTTTCGCATGATTTGATGTTCACTCCTCAAACGGATCCAAACCGCAAGCATCCGACTCCGGCAAGATTGACCGGTAGGCGAGTTGTGGCTTAGTTTTTCTGTTCGGCGATGATCTTCACGAAGAAATCTTCCAGGCTGGCGACTTCACGGCGCAGCTCACGCAACCCCCAGCCCTTGTCTTGAATCACCCGAGCCACCGGTTCGCGAATGTCGCGTTGGCCGTTGCCCGTGATGATGAATCGGTTCCAGTCACCTGTCGGCGCTCCGTCAAGCTCAACGGATCGGGTGCCCTCAATCGAGTCGATCGCGGTTTGGATCTCCTTCGTTGGCCCTTTCACTTCGGCGAAGATCTTGGAGTCGGCGCTAACTTTCTCGCGAAGTTCTGATGGCGAGCCCTGTGCCAAGACCTTCCCTTTAGCGATCAGTATGATCTTGCTGCAGGTCTGCTCGACCTCGCTGAGAATATGCGAGCTGAACAGGATCGTGTGATGCTCGCCCAACTGCTTGATCAGGTTGCGGGTCTCGCGGATCTGCGTCGGGTCGAGTCCGATCGTCGGCTCATCGAGAACCAGCACCTTCGGATCGCAAAGCATCGCGTCTGCAAGCCCCACCCTCTGCTTCATTCCCTTGGATAAATGCCCAATCGGGCGGTTGACGAACTCGCCAAGCCAGCATCGGTCGGTCACCCGCGAAATCGCCGACGCCCGTTCGCCGCGGTCGAGCCCATGGAGCTTTCCCCGGAATTGCAGATACTCGCGAACGCGCATTTCCGGGTAGAGCGGTGTTGCTTCCGGCAGATACCCCATCATTCGCCGGACTTGCATCGAATCGGCAAACACATCGAACCCGCCGACTGAGGCTTTTCCCGAGGTGGCTGGGTGATAGCACGTGAGAATTCGGATTGTGCTCGTCTTGCCGGCACCGTTTGGCCCGAGGAAACCGACGATCTCGCCCTCATCCACGGAGAACGAAATGTTGTCGACGGCCTTTAACGAACCGTAGTTCTTGCAGAGATTCTTGACGTCGATCATGGCAACATTTTCTCTTGATTAAACGGATCAAGTGCCCGAAACGGGGTTTTTCTATGACAAAGTCACAAAGAATTGTCAAGACCGTTCGCTCCACGGCACGATGAGTTACACAGGCGAAAAAATTCACCAAATCAACGTGGTGGAATAGGCCTTGCAATGGTAGTTGCGTCTTATGTCGCGGTGGCTACACTCGCCGCTTGTCTGGACTTCGTCAAGTTTGTTGAGCGGTCGGCGGTTGTCGAATGAAAGGCGTACTGTCAATCCTGTTCGGTTGTTGCCAAGTGAAGACAAGTGCGGGTTCGGTCGAATCGTCCCCCGCAACGGATCACATCAGGTTGAACACATGAAAGTAGCCGTCCCCAAAGAATTGCACGATGGCGAGAATCGGGTGGCACTCGTGCCCGACGCCTGCGCCAAGCTTAAGAAAGCCGGCATTGACGTCGTCATCCAAAGCGGCGCCGGTGACGGTTCCAGCCACAATGACGAAGAAT
>BQJS01000360.1 GCA_021604825.1 Phycisphaerae bacterium
GCAACGTTCAACGACCTGGTCCGTAAAGTTCGTACGCTCGATCGAAAGACCGAAGCGAAATTAATTGCCGCGCGCGATTACGAGGAACTCGATCGCTTTATTCTCAATCACTTGATGGGCAAGCGGTAGGCTCGACTGAACGAAAGGGACTCAAGATGGCAGAACACGATTGTTGCGGTCCGGGGTATCCCACACCCGAAGCGGCCATGAAGGCCAATCCCGAAAAGCTGTTGTATGCGATTGGACTCTATCGCGGGACAGAAGTTCAGGCCCCGGATTATCTTGCCACCATTGACGTCGACCCTAGTTCGCCAACGTATTCACAAATCATTCATCGCACGCCCATGCCGAACATTGGCGATGAATTGCACCATTTCGGTTGGAATGCGTGCAGTTCGTGCCACGATAACCCGAACAAACATCGCCGGTTTCTCGTCGTGCCGGGGCTAAAATCCAGTCGAATCCACATCCTCGATACCCAGGACATGCGGGCCCCAACGATTCACAAAATTATCGAGCCGGAAGAGATAAAAGAGAAGGTCAATCTCACCGCGCCCCACACGGTACATTGCCTCGCCTCAGGCAACGTCATGATTTCAATGCTCGGCGATGGCGACGGCAATGGGCCCGGCGGGTTCTTGCTGCTCGATGAGAATTTCGACATCGCCGGTCGCTGGGAAAACAACATGGACGGCATGCGGTATAACTACGACTATTGGTACCAACCTCGCCACAACGTCATGGTCAGTAGCGAATGGGGTGCGCCGAATACGTTTGATGGCGGCTTCGATCTTGCGGACGTTGAAGCCGGCAAGTACGGCAGCCAAATCCATTTCTGGGATTGGGAAAAACGCAATATCACCCAGTCGGTGGATTTGGGTGCAAACGGATTGATCCCATTGGAAGTTCGGTTTCATCATGACCCGGACAGCATTCATGGATTTGTCGGGGCGGCGCTAAGTAGCACGATGTGGCACTACCACAAGTCCAATGGTCAATGGCAAGCGGACAACATCATCGCCGTCGATTCCATCGAGCACGAAGGCTGGCCGTTTCCCGTGCCGGGACTCATTACCGATCTAGTCTTGTCACTTGATGATCGATTCCTCTATTTCTCCAACTGGCTGCATGGCGACCTGCGTCAATACGACGTCAGCGACCCCGCCAATCCAAAACTGACCGGACAACTATGGCTCGGCGGCGTTCTCGGGAAGAAACCTTCCTACACCGGGCATGAACTGACCGGTGGCCCCCAAATGTTGCAGCTCAGCCTCGACGGCAAACGCCTCTATGTCTCCAGTTCCCTCTACAGCTCGTGGGACAACCAGTTCTACCCCGATATGGCGAACAAAGGGTCGTACATCATGCAGATTGACTGCGATACCGCCAAAGGTGGCATGTCCGTCAATGATGACTTCTTTGTTGATTTCGGTAAGGAACCCGAGGGTCCGGCACGAGCTCACGAAATGCGGTATCCGGGCGGAGATTGCACCTCCGACATCTGGATCTAAGGGGAATATGTCTGAAGATCGATTCACACTCGAAGGGCGAATCGCCGTAATTTCCGGTGCCAGCCGGGGAATCGGCGAGGCCATTGCGCAGGGATTCGCTGAACACGGCGCGACCGTAATCCTCGCCGCCCGCAAATTGGAGGCGCTGGAAACTGCCGCGAGCACCATTGCATCGAAGGGCGGAAATGCCCGGGCCATCGCATGTCACACCGGTAAGTGCGACCAGATTCATTCGTTGTTTGATCAGGTGGAGCAGGAATTTGGCCACGTTGATATTTTGGTGAACAACGCGGCGACCAACCCCCATTTTGGCCCAGCCATCGATGTCACGGAGGCGGCGTTCGACAAGACGTTCGAAGTAAATACCAAGGGCTACTTCATGATGGCCCAACGCGCCGCGCGGACCATGATGGAACGCCGGTCCGGGTCCATCATCAACATCGCATCCGTGGTTGGCTTAACGGCATTTCCCAACCAGGGCATTTATGGGATGACAAAGGCGGCGGTGATTTACATGACGAGAATGCTGGCCAGCGAATGGGGCCCGCAGGGCATCCGCTGCAACTGCATCGCGCCGGGCCTGGTGGAGACGCGGTTCGCATCACTTCTCGTAGAGACCGACGAACACCATAAAGTCTTTACCGACCGCGCAGCGCTAGGACGCCACGCGCAGCCCTCGGAACTTGTGGGCGCGGCCATCTACCTGGCATCGGATGCGTCCAGCTACACCACCGGTGCCATTCTCAATTGCGACGGCGGCACGCTGACGTAGCAATTGGGAAATTGCCTAGAGGTGTTCGGCAATCTGCACAGCGTTTAATGCCGCGCCCTTGAGCAGGTTGTCCGACACGATCCACATATCCAGCGCACGTTCGTGGGACAAGTCTTCCCGAATACGGCCAACGAACGTCTCGCTTCGGCCAACCGCCCGTGACGCCAGCGGGTACAACTGCGCGGCCGGGTCATCCTCAACCACGACTCCCGGTGCTTTCGCTAGGATTGCTCGGGCTTCATCTGCGGTCAGTTTCCGTTCGGTCTCAACGTTCACGGATTCACTGTGTCCGGAGTAGACCGGCACCCGTACCGTGGTGGATGTCAGGCGAATCGCGTCATCGCCCATGATCTTTTTGGTTTCGTTGACCATTTTCATCTCTTCGGTACTGTAACCGTTTTCTATGAAAGCATCGGCTTGGGGAATTTGCGGGAGACAATTGAATGCGATTTGGTGGGGAAAGATGGCGCAGACCGGATCTTCGCCCGCGAGGATGGCGCGTGTTTGCTCTTTGAGTTCGTCCAGCGCGGCGACTCCGGCCCCGGATACCGCTTGATAGGTGGAGACGACAACCCGGTTTATCCTAGCTGCATCGTGAAGCGGTTTGAGCACCACCACCAATTGAATGGTAGAGCAATTTGGATTGGCAATGATGCCTTGGTGCGTCTGAATTGCGTCGAGGTTCACTTCCGGCACAATGAGCGGCACATTCGGGTCCATCCGCCACGCACTGGAGTTATCGACCACCACGCAACCGTCGCGGGCGGCGCAAGGGGAGAAATGTTTACTTGTTCCACCGCCTGCGCTGAAGAGGGCGACTTCGACCCCTTTGAACGAATCTTCCGTCAACTCTTCAACCGGCAGCGATTCCCCCCGGAACGAAATGGTCTTTCCTTTCGATCGAGCGGAAGCCAGGAGTTTGAGGCTCTTGATGGGAAAATTCCGTTGATCGAG
>BQJS01000361.1 GCA_021604825.1 Phycisphaerae bacterium
GCGCGGAATGGTATTCATTGAAAAAGCCGAAAGTTTCATCGGCAAGCGGCGGGCGTTTGTCGAACAGATTGTTAACGCCGACGCGAAAACGCGTACCGCCCAGAAGACCATCGCCATCGTCGATATCGAATTGGCCGTAAAGATTGAATGTGCTCCAGGCGTCTACGATGAAATCGTTACCGTCCGGATCAAGCCCGGCGCTGGTGTCAACGAAATTCCCGACATAGTCCCAGCGGGCGCCGGCCCCGAGGCCGCTGTTGTGTCGCCAGGTTCCCGTGGCTTGCATGCGCCATCGAGGATTGCCGTTTTCGCGAATGATGTCGCCTTCCTGCGCCACATCGATTTCATCTGAAATCAGCCCGGCGTCGATCGCATCCGCGATCAGCTGCGAACCAGGCGACAGGTCGACGAAAAACTCGCGCAGCTTAGTCGCATTAAACGAGAAATTAAAATCGCCAATCGCAGTGTCATCGAGGTCATAATAGAGCGCAAAGTCCGTGCCCGTTACGCTTTGGGTTTCATTATTGTCATACGTATCAAGCACTCGGATGATCTGACCTGCCGGCGCCAACGACGTACCCGCGAAAAACGCGATGTCGTCGACCGTCGGATCAGCACGCACGACGTTCGGGTTGGACGAGCCCGACAATCGCTCGACCAGATCCAGGTTGATATGATTGGCTGCACCGAAAACGCCGACGACGTTTTCGCGGCGAATGTCCCAACGGTCTACTGTGATCGTCAGTCCATTCAGAAAACTCAAAGCGCCTTCCAAATTGCGCGGCTCGAAAACGACGCCATATGTTATATTGCGATCGTCTTCCGGTCCGATATCGGGATCGGCTGTGCGTGCTTCCGGCGTAGAATTCGTAAAGCCGTCGCAATCGCCAAAACTCGCGAATGTTCCGTTCTGCACGCCAGCCTCGCAGAACACAGAATCCTCGCGATTGTTCTCGCGACCAGGGAGGTCCTGGTTGATAACCACAAGATTCGGCGCGCGGAACCCTTCGCTGTAGGCTGCACGGAACTTGATGAAATCAAACGGTTTCCAGGCCGCCGCAACGCGCGGTTTGATACCCGAGCTTCCGAAGTCCGAATAGTGTTCAATTCGCGCTGCAGCCTGCACGTCCAGGGTCTGGATTAGAGGAACGCCCATATCCGGACCGACAAGCGGGATCGACGCTTCGGCAAAGCCGGCAACGACGACTCGCGAACCTCTCGAGTCCGGCGTACCGGACGTGTTCAGAACATCAGAAGCTGACGTCTGTCCGGTCACTGCGTCAGTAAAGGTGATGGTGCCGTCAAGGCGTGGGTCGCGGTCTTCCGCATAGCCTTCGCGCCTGATCTCGCTGCCGAACGCAAAGCCGAGACCGCCGCCAGGCAAGTCAAACAGATCGCCGTTCGACATTTTGAAATCGCCGAGCAGGAGATCCGTCGTCGTCAGGCGCTGTACCGAGATAATGAATGGATCGATGAGCTCGCGAGGATTAACCGTCGTATCCCCTTCCGTCGTGTTATTGGGATCTGCGCCATTAAAAATATTGTAGACGTTTGGCGTTTCATTGAAGAGCGACTGTTGGAAAAGAGTCGACGAAATACGATTGTCGGTGACATCATCCGTTTTAGCGCGCGAATAAAGGATGGCGGAATCAAAATCCCAATTGGAATTCCCCACATCGCCGCGCAAGCCGACAAGCCCCCGCCAGGACGTATTGGTGACGTCTACTAAACGCGGGCCGACGTCAACAAATCGAAAGCGCCCGCCATCGACGAAAACCGGCAGACCCTCATCCGGCACGTTGGTCAGACCAGGCAACCGGTTCGGATTTGGCGAACCGTCAGAAAATGTCACAGGACCAAACGGATTGTAGTAGTAGTTTGCGGGAATGACGATATCACCGCTTGAAATCGGCGAGTTCGCCACGTTCACCGGGTTGGTCTTCGCGTAATAGAACCCGACCTCGCCGTAGAGATGCACCGACTCGCTAAGATCGTGATTGAGAAAGGCAAAGACATTCACACGATCGCGATCCGAAATCAGTGTGCGCGGTCTGTCATCATTGTGCCGCAAGTCTCGATCCAATGAACTGTCGTCGATGCAGATTCCGGGGACCGACAGCGCATCCGCCGTGTCGCCGCGGCAGCCTGGAAACGACGTAGGCTGAATATGGAACCGGCCGCCTGATGTCGTCAAAGTCTCGCCATTTTGCCTGACGCGCGTCGCAGACGTTGTATTCAGCGTAAACTGTCCCCAGGGAGAGCCCGTCGAGTTGTTGTCAAACGACGTATCCCCTTCGAAAGACGTGCCTACCAGAAACGGCCGCGTGTCGGCCATGCCAGTAAATTCCTGCTCATTGGCGAAAAGCGCGTCGCGCCGTGAATATTCTGCAAAGAGCGAAACATTTGTTGCGCCGCCGTTGAAAGTCTTGCCGGCCTGCAATCTAAATGTTTGTTCGTCAAGTTCCGTGCGCAACGCCGTTCCATGGCGCGCCGAAAGGCTCAATCCTTCGTAGTCATCTTTCAAAATCATGTTGACGACGCCGGCGACAGCATCCGACCCATAGATGGCGGATGCGCCGTCATTGAGGACTTCCATACGTTGGAGCCCGCCGACCGGCAGTGCATTTGTGTTCACCGTCGTCACCGGCGTTGAAAGCTCTGCTTGCGTGCCGGGGTGGGTGACGACGCGGCGTCCGTTCAACAACACCAGCGTGCCGCTTGATCCGATCGACCGGAGGTTGACCGAGGCGATGTCGCCGCGGGCGGAGTTTACGGTCCCGGTATTGTCATTGCGAAACTCAACTGACCCCATCGCCGGCAATGAACGGAAAATGTCGTCGCCGTCCACGCCCCCGATCGCGTCAATCTCATTTTCGCCAATCACTGTCACCGGGAGCGCCTCGTTGATCCTCGCACCTTGGATATTGGTGCCGGTAACGACGATGACATCTTTCGTATCGGCGGCGCCATCCTGCGCAAACGCTGCTGGTGCGACGATTACCGCCGTAGTGGTGAGTAGAAGCTGTTTTGCGACGCTGAAGCGCTTGTTATTGGTGAAAAATTTCATAAACCCCTCCTGGACGGATGGAAAATCTCAATCGTTTGGGCCGTCCTTCGTTCGAAGTTAGCTGCGTCCCATAATATCCGTCAACCATTTTCCTCTACACATAAATTCGCTTTATTCATTGCTTTTGGTTCTTTATATTCTTTCGCCATGCC
>BQJS01000362.1 GCA_021604825.1 Phycisphaerae bacterium
GCTGTTCGTCACCATAGCCTGTGGTGCGGTATCCGGTTTTCACGGCATCGTCTCGTCGGGCACCAGTTCCAAGCAACTTGACCGGGAAACGGACGCGCGTTTTGTAGGTTATCTTGGTGCCATCGGCGAGGGCTCACTCGCGTTGATTACGCTGGTAGCCGTAAGCAGTATTGCATTGGCCGCTACGCCCGAAATATGGCACCAGATTTACGAAACGTACGGTACGGCCGGTGCCGGTACTTTTATTCAGGGTGGCGCCCAGATGATTCAAAATGGCTGGGGCATTCCGTTCAACATCACGCAAACGCTGTTGGCAACAATGGTTGTACTGTTTGCCGGCACGACCATGGACTCCGGTGTGCGCCTGCAACGCTACATTATTCAGGAGTGGGGCGAAATTTACCGCATTCCGATACTGAACAAGGGCATTGTGGCAACGTTAATTGCCGTAGTCTGCTGTCTGTTGCTTGCGTTTGGTGCCGGTGGCGCTTCGGGAAGCGGCGGACTGGTTATCTGGCCGCTATTCGGCTCGACCAATCAAATCCTGGCGGGCCTGACGTTGCTGGTGATATCGGTGATGCTGATTAAACTGGGCCGACCTGCAAAGTACACGTTGATACCCATGATATTCGTATTGTTCACGTCATCATGGGCCGCTCTCATTAAACTCAAGGAGTTCTACGAGGACGGCAACTGGCTGCTGGTGACCATTGACGCAATTGTGGTCGTGACGACCTTCCTGGTTATCCTCGAGGCTGCCTCGGTTATCTCGAAATTCAGGCGCGAAGGTGCGACCCGGAATTAGCCCGATCAGAAAAAGCGGTCAGAACTGGCCGCGGAAACCGACAATGTATTCGGAGCGCCGGTACTGGTCGCGCACCTCGGTTCGCAGCGGTATGTTGTTGGCAATATTGCCAACAAAGCGTTCACGGGTTCGCTGATGGTGACTGTCGACAACAAAGCGTGAATCAAACCAGAGCAACAGATTGTCAGTCAGCCGATACTGAATGCTCGCATTGATATTTGCATTCAATGAATCGTTTACATCGCGAAATGTAATGTCGTGTTGTTCGCGTTCACCCCACCAGTCCACATCAACCCTGTAGTTGAGGTTCCACGGCGCGATGTCATGACTGAAGCGAATTGAATACCGGTTGTTCGGTTTGAATCGCATTACGCGTTCTTCGCCGGTAAACGGGTCAGTCGTTTCGGAGTCCTGCCAACGGTAGGTCACATCAATTACCGCACCGTCAATACCAATTGTTGAGAGGCGCAGGCTGCCTTTCAGGTCAACTCCATAGTGAGTCGCATCGCCAATGTTGCCGGGCGATGAGATCACTTCAGTCGCTGCAACTTTGTCAATGTGGTCTTCTATGTCGTTGTAGTAGAGCTGCGCCTCCAGCACACCGTTGTCGTTGTTCAGGCGCCGTTCGAATGTGACTTTGTATTCCCACGCTTTTTCCGGTTCAAGATCCGGGTTGCCAGCATCCACGGAGTCGTCGTCATCGTCAAAATTTGCAACGAAATCGCCAAAGTCGAGCTGGCTTACCGTGCGTTCGAGTGACGTCCGGAACTGGGTTGCATCATCGATGTCCCAGCGGAAATCGAAGCGCGGCTTGACGTAGGTAAACGATCTTGCATTGTTGACGTCGATACCGGTTTGCTCAATCTTTGAATACTCCAAATTCAGTGCGCTTTCCAACGCGATGTCTTCGCGAATTTGCCAAAAGTGGGTGCTGAAAAATTCGTACCTGTTTTCTTCGACATCGGAGTTCGAGTTAAATACGTCAATAGGATCGAGACTGCCATCAGGCAGGACTTCAAAGAGCTGGACATCTTTCTCGAGTGTATTAATGGCTCCTTCGATGCCAAGCTCCAGGTTCTGGCTGATCGTCAGCGGCCAGCTATAACCCGAGCGGATGATGGATTCCGTTGACCGCTCGTCAGTCAGTACCAGGGATTCAGACGGGACGTTGCCAGGAAACGTCGAAGTCAATGAGACAAACTCGGACTCGTCACCCGATTTATCCGTATAAATGAGCCGTGTTTTCAGGGTCCCGTCGGGACCCATACGGTTTTCCATGTCGCCCCCGACTTCCCACTCGAAGCCATCCTCAACAGACCGATTGAGCAGGTTCTCGGTATCCGGATTGCCGACTGTGGTGACAATCGTCGTTTCGTTCTTGTCTTCTTCCTTGTCCGCAGCGCGGAAATTCAAATTCAGGTGGTCGCCGTTGTCGAATGCCCAGCCACCAGATGCGTTAAGCACCAGTTCCTGCTTAAGCTCCGGCTCGTTAATATCGCGCATCTCAAAAGGCGTGCTGCTGCCGGGCGCAAAATACTCCTCGTAGCGATCCTGTTCACTGCCGCGATTGTACGGGCCCAGTTCCGCGCTGATGAGGTAATTCATTTTCCCGCGCGAGTTGCTGTAGGACACCAGTCCATCGTATTCCGCAGATTCGCCGTAGAAACCTGAATGCAACTGCCAGTTGCCGGAGCCGCCAGAGATTTCCTCGGTAAGGACAACATTAAAGAGTGTTCCTTCACTGCGCACATCAAGTCCCGCCGTCGTACCGCGAATGACTTCGATATGGCTGACCAGGCTTGCCTGGATTCTTTGCATGGCCGAGCTGATGTCGTTGGATTTGCCGGAGATACGCTTGCCATTAATCAGGACCTGGTCGCCACCGGAACCGAAGCCGCGTTTTTCGGGCTGGTTACCTCGCCGTTGATTGTCAGGCAGTACCGCACTGCCACCAGGGACCCAGCGCAGCATGTCGGCTGCATTGACCGTCTGGTAGGGCTCAAAAAAACTGGCCTCGTAAGTAACTTTTGCACCATCTTCCGATGTCCACACACCAGCGGCTATCAGGTTCTCCGCATTCTCCTCATCGTCGATCAGGGTGCCGTCCTCAGCTGAAACCAATGCAGGCACCAGCAAACTACCGGTAATACCGGCTGCTACCAGGTTTGTCAGGATTGCGGTCAAGCGGGTCATTGTCAGATTTTACCTAATGAACGTCTTACGAGACTGTGTCGGTATCGGAAAAGGCGTCGTAGGCTGCCACACCGGCGGCCGCTGTCAAACCCTTTTTCCTGTAACTATGCGGGATGCAGCCAAATACCTGGCCCAAACCCGGGAGCCGCATCATGGCGCCATTCTTGTCGTTTAGGACCAGACTCGCTTAGCGAATATTTCACATTCC
>BQJS01000363.1 GCA_021604825.1 Phycisphaerae bacterium
CAGGACGATGTTTACTATCGTGCGGAATACGCCGATTCCAGTGTACATGCGGTGCTCTCCTTGGACTGACAACGCTTCCACGAAGTGCTAAATCTCTTCGTTCGACGTTTTGGGGACTCGATCGATTGCCATTCGTTTCGCATCGGCCTCCGCGCAAGCATACATAAAGTGCGGAATCCGATGGTTTAGCGACTCGTTGATATGGATAAGCGCATTTTTGTTGTCATCGATGATTTCGTAGTACTTCCCAAGATAATAATGCGCGTAGAAAAGGCTTTCGGTGTGCGCTTCGCTGGACGTTGTTTCAGCATTCGCTTCTTCAAGAACGGCATCCGCCGTTCCGGCGTCCATGTACAACGCAAGCAGCGCGGGAAACGGCGTGCGCAGCTTACGGGGATACGCAAACATCGTCTCGCGCGCTTTCGCCAGGCCTTCATCCTCTGCGATGCATAGAAACCGCCAAAGGCCATTCTCGATGTCCAGCGCACCAACGCGATGGTAGCGCGCAAACTGTTCCGCGCCGGCGTGAAAGTCGCCTGCGTAATACTGGGCCAGTCCCCGCTCCCAACACGAATTATCGTCGTGCGGCCAACCAAAACGGGCAGCAACATCGTAATCGCGAACCGATTCTTCGAACCGGCCCAGCCGGAATAAAACTTCAGCGCGCTCGTGATGAAATCGGGAGGGCTCGTCGGCAATCAGCCCATTGAGCCGGTCGAGCTCGTGCTCTAAGAACTGCTGCGGTGATTCCGTATTCGCGTTTTGGTCTTGCGACGACGGAACCTGCGCCCCGGCGCGAAGACCGACCAGCGCACACATTACCAGGAACACATAAACGTTGAGGCGACCTCGTAGCATCTCCACAGGATAGCAAGATCCGGCCGCTCACGCTTGGTCGACCATCGTGTCGAAGGGACGGAAGTTATCCCGCCAATTTTGCCGTGCCTACGGCTGCGGGACGCATGACAGGGATACGGTCAAGCCTGGATTCCACCGGAGCGGCGTCCTTCGTGTACATGGCAAACAATTGGTCAAAGGCACGGTCAAACGACCGGCGTTCCATGGTTCTGCGTGCAGCGGCTCCCATTTTGCAACGTTGCTGGTCTGCGACGACGAACAGCGCCATGGCTTCGCGCAAAGCCTCTACGTCATCGGACGGCCCAATAAGTCCCGTCTCGCCGTTGATCAGGTTCTCCTGGGGCCCGCCGATGTTGCTCACAATGACCGGCAGGCCGGACGCCTGCGCCTCCAACACCACGTTGCCAAATGTATCGGTCGTGCTCGGAAAGACGAGTGCATCCGCCGACGCGTAAGCCGCAGGCAATGCGTCGCCTTCAAGATAGCCGGTGAAGGTCGCGGGACAATCGGCCAGCCGCTGTTCCATCTCCGCTCGATACGGACCATCGCCAATGACAATCAATCTTGCCTTGAAGCCCTCCGCAATCACGCCCTTAAATGCGTCGCACAACAACGCAAGATTCTTTTCCTGTGAAACCCGGCCAACGTACAGTAGCGTGGCCTCATGCTCGCCAACGCCCCACGATTTGCGAAGCGAATCATCGCGTTTCTTCGGACTAAAGCGGACGGTGTCCACGCCGCGCGGATAGACGCGCATCTTCTCGGTGCGCATGCCGTGCGCGATCAGTTCATCGCCGGTCGCTATCGACGGTACATAGACAGTGTCGAGTTGATCGTAAAACCAATTCATTCCGCGCCATACCAGCTCTTCCACCGCAATGTCGTCGGTCAGCGCCTTCGCATACTGCGGAAATGCGGTGTGATACGTGCCGGACACCGGAAGCTGGAGGATGCGCGCGATTGCAAGGCCAGCCAACCCAACGGGACCCGGCGTGGCGAGGTGAATGTGTGTGTAACCACCCTCGTAACAGTGCCGAAGCATATCCAAAAGCGGCGGCATGCGGAGCTCAAGTTCGGGGTAGTCGGGCACCGAGTAGTCGCCGATTGACGCGAACCGCACTTCCCCGTCAATGGCCGCCGTTTGTTCATCGCCGCACGTGATGACATTGTAGTGATGGCCGAGACGTTGCGCGGATGCCAATTGTTGTTGCAGGGTGCGCGCAACGCCGTTGACTTCGCGGAAGGTATCCGTAAAATGTGCGACGCTTCTGCGTTCACCGTGGGCATGGGACGGCCATCGCCCCCCGGAAAAATGGTCGAATACCGTCGCGCTCCAGCGCCGCTGACCCGCGAGGAGCGAGTACGACACGAAATAGGGCGCCAACATGGTGTAGAGCGCGCCAGCGGAACCGATGGTGTGGAAGATGTCGAATATGCGGAACTTCAATGCGCGATCCAACATTTGGCCACCGCAACTGTTGAGCATTTGATTGGATACGATAGTTACAAATTCCAACCACCGGTCGTCCAAATCCTCCTCGACGCCGTTTACGATGGCATGCAGCTTCGGGTCGCTGTCCAACAGTTTTTCCGCTTCAATGCGTGCGAGCGTGAACAGCGATTCGTTCGCCTGGCGCGCGCGTTTCGCGGTTCGACGCCTCGACCAAAACAATTGCAGCTTGCTCATTTGTTGTGGTCCGGCGGAGATGCCGGTGTTCAAGGTCCGGTCAAGAAACCGCACGAGCACGTCTTTGTCCGCATACCGTTCAAGTCCCGCTTTTTCACTGTAGAATTGGTAGCTGATGCCGTAGATCATGCGCGCGTATTGCGTCGCCGTCGTTGATTCGCGCTTGATTGCGGCATGGCCAACGTCGACGCCGGACCAGAACTCGTCAATCGTGTTCGCACCCGCCACCTCCGTGAATGCGCTCGCGAGATGCAGTGAACTATGGTCGTCCGAACCCGCGGTAAGGTGCTTGATCCAAGGTTCAGGAAACGATGGGGTTATGTTGTGCTTCTCGGAAAGCCGCTCGATATCCGCTTGCGTGATATTTTGCACAATCTGCTCAACAGTTTGGTTGGTTTCCTTGGATGTCGCGCCGTTCCACTCCCAAATCTTGAACAACAGCAACAGTTGTTCAATATGGTCAACGTTAAGCCGATCGTTCACCATATAAATCGGATGGGCACAGATAGTCTTTAAACCTTCACCTTTGCAATATGCAACCAGATCGAAAATATTCTCCCGCGCCTTGGTCAAGTCCTCGTGCTGTGTCTCATTTTGTCCATACACAAGAATATGAACCTTGCAGCGATCTTCGGGGAAGTACG
>BQJS01000364.1 GCA_021604825.1 Phycisphaerae bacterium
CGGCGAGGTGGGCTGGCTGGTGCTGAACATGACGACGGAGACGTCGGCGGTGCTCGAGCTGCTCGAAGTGGACCTGCTCGACCAGAAGGATGTGTTCTACGAGGTGCGCGAACCGAGAGGGGCCGAGCGAGGACGGAAACCAAAGCCCTCCGAAGAGCGGCCAGGAGGAGGACGAGCGCGAGTCAGGCGACGGTCGAAAGTCATTCGGCGAAAACGATAGGCGTATCAGGTCATTGCAGGGGAGAGAAACTCCATTGTTTCCAAATCGACCTCCTCGAATCTCGGATTCGATGACGCCCTGCGAAAAATTAGTGGGGATGTTGGTGGTTATCCTTGTGTAGCTGCCGGCCAGCGTGTTGAAATCTCTCCAGGGGAGGAATCAGAGGCTATTCGCGATACAATGCTCTCTATGCCAAACGAAGCTCAACACACCAATTCCAACGGTCGACTCATCGACAACGTGTTCCGAGCGATCGCGGATTACACCTACGATTGGGAAAGTTGGCATTCGCCGGAAGGCAAGCTGCTATGGGTCAACGCCGCAGTCGAGCGGATGACGGGGTATTCGTGGGAAGATTGCCAGAAGATGCCGGACTATCCACTCGGGTTCGTAGCCGAAGGCGATCGCGGCAAAATCGCCGACGTGCTGCGGGATGCGATCGGTGGTGGATACGGTAACGATGTCGAGTTTCAACTCATCTATCGCGATGGGGCGATGCGTTGGGCCGCAATTTCTTGGCAACCCATGTATGACGACTCACAGCGGCATCTCGGCTTTCGGACGAGCGTGCGGGATGTCACCGAGCGGCATCAGCTACGCGAAGAGCTCCGGCTTCATAATCAGCATCTTGAGCAACTCGTTCAGGAGCGGACGGCAAAGATCGCTCACCTGGAAGAGCAGCGGCTGAAGATGGAGAAGTTCGCCGCGCTCGGCCAGATGGCGGCGGGCGTCGCTCATGAAGTCAACAATCCGCTGGCCGGCATCCGCAATGCATTCGCGCTGTTCAAGAGCAGCCTGTCGCCGGACGACGAGAACTATGAGTTGCTCGAATTGATTGACAGCGAGATCGAACGCATCAGCTCGATCACGCATCAGATGTATCAACTTTACCGCCCCAGCCGGCAGCCACCGAGGCAGTTCGATCTACGACGCACGGTCACCAATGTGATCGTGCTGGCCGAGCCGCTGGCGAGGAGAGCCAATGTGCGGATCAAAGTCGAAACCGGCAACTGTATCGGTGACGAACAAATCGGACCAACGGAAGTGGTTCTGCGAGAAGGCGAGCTGAAACAAATTCTGTTAAATGTGGTTCGCAACGCAATTCAGGCATCGCCCGATGGCGGCGACATCGTGATCGAAGTCTCGACAATGCAGGCCGAGGCGAGCATCCGTGTGCTGGACGAGGGGGAAGGCGTTTCCGAAACCACGTTCGCGAGGTTGTTTGAGCCGTTCTTCAGCACAAAGTCGGGAACTCGTGAAGGGATGGGGCTGGGCTTGCCGGTGTCCCGCAGTCTGGCCGAAGCGATGGGAGGAACGATTTCCATCCGTAACAGCGATACGAAAGGTGCGTGTGTGACGGTCACTATCCCACGCCGGATTGCCAGCGATGAATGAAACAGACCCGAAGAAACGAATTTTGATCGCCGACGATGAGCCACTCTACCTGCGGACGACCGGTCAATTGTTGCGCAAGGCGGGCTATGAATGCGTCTGCGTCCCTGACGGCGAAGAGGCGCTGAGAAGGCTTCATGGCGAGCCATTCGATCTGATCCTTTCTGACCTCAATATGCCGGGAAATTTGAAGCTCGAACTATTGCAGCAGGGCCGTTCGCAGTGGCCTCATACCCCGTTCATCGTGATTACAGGTGTGCCGTCATTACCGACAGCTATCGAAAGCGTTCGGCTGGGCATCGCGGACTATCTGCTCAAGCCGGTCAAATACGAAGACCTGCTGGCCAGTGTCACTCGTGTGTTGTCGCAGCCGACCGTGACGGTCTCTGAGTCGAACTCGATTCCGCCGGATGTTGAAGCTTTGTCGGCAAAGTTTCCGGAGATCATCGGTCGCAGCAAACCGATGATGGAAGTATTGGAAATCGTGGATCGAGTCGCTCAGACTGACACCAACGTTTTGATCAGCGGCGAGAGTGGTACAGGCAAAGAGGTGATTGCTCAGGCGATCCACAATCACAGTCGTCGCGGCGAGCAGAACTTCCAGGTCATTGACTGTACCGCCATCCCGGAATCACTGTTCGAGTCCGTTTTGTTCGGGCACGCCAAAGGTTCGTTTACCGGTGCCGTCAAAGATCAGGACGGCCTGCTGAGTCGCAGCGATCGCGGCACGGCATTCTTGGATGAGCTGGGCGAACTGCCGATGGCATCGCAGGCCAAATTACTGCGAGCCGTGCAGGAACAGGCATTCACGCCGGTTGGCAAGAGTCAGCCTGTCCGCATTGATACTCGATATATCTGCGCGACCAATCGTGATTTGCAAGAGGAGGTCGACGCAGGGCGGTTCCGACAGGATTTGTTCTATCGGCTGGGAGTCATCCATATGGAACTGCCGCCGCTGCGAGATCGCGGCGACGATGTCATCCTGCTGTCGGATGCGTTCCTGAAGACTCTGCAACATGGCGAGGCTCGTCTCAGAGGACTGTCCGACGAAGTGATCGACTGCTTCCGACGCTACCGCTGGCCCGGTAACATTCGCGAGTTACGTAACGTCATTGAACGTTCCGTCGCGTTATCACGCACGGAAACCGTGCAGCTATCCGACTTGCCGAAACCGATGCGCGACGCAGAGGCATCGACGTCTCCGCCCGTTTCCGTATTGGCTGAGATATCCCGAGAAGAAGTTCTCGACACCGCCGACCAGAGTTATCTGACGGCGCTGTTGGAAAAACACAAGGGAAACATCTCGCGAGCCGCACAACAAGCCGGCCTTACACGACAAGGGATGCACAAATTGCTGTTACGACATGGGCTGAATGCCGCCGAGTTTCGCGAGTAGGCGCAACATAAATTCAAGCTTGTGGGTCTCATTTCCAATGACGGGCTACAAGCGAGTGGCTTCGTCCTTGCAATGAGCGGGGGAGTGAGAGGGTGTTGACATATTTCGCGGCGGTCGGCGCGGACCGAGTGTTTCCGGTGCTTCGTCGTTTGTCG
>BQJS01000365.1 GCA_021604825.1 Phycisphaerae bacterium
GTCGATCCTTTGGTGCGATGGCTTTCCGATTTGAATCTTGAGGATGTGTCCATCAGCCCTCCGAGTTTGGAGGACCTTTTTGCAACGTATTATCGCGAGGAAGAGGGTGGTTGTCGCGAGGAAGATAGTGGGGGGCGATGAATCTGGCACTGTTCAACAAGACGTTGCGCGATCATTGGATCTTCATCCTCGGCGGCAGTTTCCTGATGGGAATGTTTGTCACGGTGTTTCTGTTTGCGACCAACTCGTTGCCGATGGAGCAGACCAAAGTCTGGATGGAAGTGCCATGGATCAAGTCGCTGATCAGCTCGCTGATGGGTTCGGATATTTCCGGGGCCCTGACGCCGAGCGGGATGGCTACGTTTTCGTTCACGCATCCGGTAATGCTGGCGATCATGATTGCCTTGGTGTTCTCGATGGCCAGTGCATCGTTGGTGGGCGAGATCGATCGCGGTACGATCGACCTGCTCGCGAGCCTGCCGATTTCACGGTCGAAGATTTACACGTCGGTGTCGTTGGCGCTGCTGTGTTGTGGCCCGCTGATGTGCGTGTCGCTTTGGTGTGGGGCTGCGATCGGGCGAAAGTTGACCGGGCAAAACGAAATCGATCTGGGGCAGCTCGTATTGGTGGCCGTCCAGTTCTTTTTTATCTTCGCGTTCTTATGCGGGATGGCGTTGGGTGTGTCGGCAATGTGTAGCCGCCGGTTAGTGGCGATTACGATTTGCTTCGGTATGGTGCTATACGCCTTTACAGTGAACGTTTTGTCAGCATTCTGGCCGGCATTGAAATACGTTTCGTACAGCAGTTTCTTTCGGTATTACGCACCCTTGAAAATCGTCGAATCGCAGTCGGTGCAATGGGGGTCGGTGGCGGTCCTTTCGATTGCCGGAGCGGTTCTATGGGTGGCTGGCCTGGTTGTGTTTCGCAGACGGGACTTTCCTTCGACGTAGCCACTAATTGCCGACCCATCGGATAAACGGATGAAAATCGCCCACGTCATCACGCGCTTGATCATTGGCGGCGCGCAGGAGAACACGGTGCTGACGTGCGCTGGATTGCGTAATCAGGGGCATGAGGTCACGTTGATCGCGGGGCCCGAAACCGGTCCAGAAGGTTCGCTTTGGTCGCAGGCGGAAGCATCTTGTACCCGCACAATCAAACTCGACTCCATGCGACGAAGCGTAAAACCGCTCCTCGATTACAAGTGCGCAAGGGAACTGACGGCGATCTTCCGGCGCGAAAAATTTGATATCATCCACACGCACAGCAGCAAAGCTGGCATTGTCGCACGATACGCCGCCCACCGCGCTCGTAACGCGAAAGTCGTTCATACGATTCACGGTATGAGCTTCAACCGAACACAACCGGCGCTGACTCAACGCATCTACGCAGCGCTAGAACGACGAGCGGCTCGCTGGACCGACGCATTCATCAGCGTGGCTGACGCCATGACCGATCAAGCCGTTTGCGCCAACATCGCGCCGCGCGATCGCTTCACAACAATTCGGTCCGGGATCGAGACGTCGCTGTTTCAAAAAGATGCGCAGATACGAAAGGAAGTGCGAGCGGAGTGGGGCACTTTGGATGAATGCATCGTTGTCGGAACGGTTGCACGCTTGTTTAAGAACAAAGGGTATGAGTACATTTTGTCGGCGATGCCGTCAATTGTTCGGGCGTGTCCCAACGTGCGATTTGCGTGGATCGGTGATGGAGCCCATCGTGAACAATACGAATCGGAGTTGGCGCGAAAGGGCTTGAACGATCGGGTGGTGTTCACGGGATTGGTCAAACCCAGTGAAGTCGCACGACTGATGAATGGAATGGATGTCTTGGTGCATGCGTCGCAGTGGGAGGGGTTGCCGCGGGTGTTGGTGCAGGCGTCACTTATGGAAGTGCCTTGCGTGAGTTTCGACAACGACGGTGCGCCCGAGGCCATCGACAACGGCAAGACAGGTTGGTTGACCCCGCTTGCAGATCCCGAGGCATTGGGTGAATGCGTCGTGCGGTTGTGCAACGATGCAAACGCGCGGGCATCGATGGGTCGCGCTGCCCGGTTGCATTGTCTCGAACGCTTCGATGTTGAGAAAATGGTTTCGGACATTATGGACTTGTATGACAAGTTGCTCACGAATCCGAACGCATAGATCACTCAGAATCCTCTCGCATCGTGCTGGGCTGCAACATTTCTTCGGTGTACTGAGATCAAGAGATCATCTTGTTTGGTTCCGCTTTCCCCTGGATTCCCGCGTGCGCGGGAATGACGGTATTGGCGCATCGATTTGTTTGAGCTTGAGGCGATCCAGTGCGTCATAATGGAGGGGGGCGTTCGTTTGGTTGCAAATTCATTGCGATCAAGAGCGTTCGCGTTATTGGCCATTGGTGTCGCCTGACTGCTTATCCGGTCCCATCGTCCACGTCTTTATCAGACCCATTTTGAATTGCCGAAAACAAACAGTACGGGCCGCTCTACAAAGAGTTGCCCTAACCATTGGTGTGCTTTGACTGCGACGCGTTCGGGGTCTATCAATCGACTGAAGGTGTGGGTGCGCAAGGACGGTGTGCCTGCGGGGTGGATTGTTGGAGTCCGCTCGTTGAGCAGAGGAGAGAGAGATGATGGATTTGTGCAGACGTACAGGCAACGTGCATCGGCGCCGGGGAGCGACGGCGGTCATGGTGGCGATTGCCATACCGGTGATCATCGGATTCGCGGCGCTGACGATTGACGTCGGGCTGATCTACAACACGAAGACCGATCTTCAGCGGGCGGCTGACGCTGCGGCGTTGGCGGCGGCCAGCCGACTTGGCGACTATGCAGCCGGTGATGTCTTGGCACTGGGTCGCGAAGCTGCGATGACGGTCACCGCAGAGAACAGCGTCCTCAACAAACGCATCACGATCGAAAACAACGACATCGTCTTTGGTCGGGCCATCCTCAATAAAGAAACCGGGCAGTTCGATTTCGTGCCCACCAATACCTTTCCAGATTCGGCGAAGGTCACCGTGCGCAAAGCAGAAGGTTCGGCGAACGGTTCACTGAATCTGTTCTTCGCCCGCATCTTCGGCAAGAAGACCCAGGATGTGACGGCTGAGGCGATCGCCATGCTTTTGCCACGCGACATCGCCGTGGTGGCTGACCTATCCGG
>BQJS01000366.1 GCA_021604825.1 Phycisphaerae bacterium
ACTCGATGCAACAACGGAGTACGGGTTTACATTGATACGTTGTATAGGGTGGTGCGCGAAAATATTGTGACATATCATTGGCTCGGCGACGGCGCTAAGCGCCGCTCCGATTCATGCGCGCGGACCTCGATGCGTACTTACAGCGATGTAAGATTGTGAGCGAGTGAACTTGTACGGGGATTTGTACGAAGATAGGGCTAATCACAACCCATTGCGAACAAATAGAGCCGAATCTGCTTGCGCGTAAGTCTATTGAAATCAACACCGAACCACTCAGAACCACACTGTACTATTGCGATTATATATCTTCTAAGCCGAGGGTCACAGGTTCGAATCCTGTCGGGCGCGCCATTTAACCTCTTTGCCTGCGGTTGCTTGGATGGTGTGCGGAGAGCATGCTCGGGGCTCGGCCACGGGCGAAGATTATCGGGCCTCGGGCCGTCCCAACCCCGATCAGCGTGAATCGATTGGCGTAGCGGTCCGTTGCTTGAACCAGTACCTTCCGTCTGTTCTACTCGCATTAGATTCCTTCGAAATGACACTCGAATCGCGACAGGTGTATATCGAACATCTTGGGAGCTCGTCGAGATGAAATGGGACTTGTTTATTTCGTATGCCTCAGAGTCGAGAGACCGCGCAATCATTCCATTCGCGAGCGTTCTCTATGAAAACGGATTCCTGTGGGCTTGGTTTGACCAGCGAAACATCGAAGACGGCCATTCGTTAGACCACGACTCGTTAGCGCACAAGCTGTCCGAAGGAATGGAGAACTCTTGGATGGGCGCCGTTTTTCTGACGCCACGGTACCTCGAGAAGTATTGGACGATGAAAGAACTGAATGTCCTTATCACCCAGGACAAGCCGATGTTCCTTCACGGATTGGATATAACCGAAGACGAATGTGAACGGTGGATTCCCAACATAAAAGATTTGGATTTTGTCGATGTCACAGGAATGCACCCGCATAGCTATGCCACAGCCATTCTAAAGCTCGTGTCGCGAGTCCGCGAACTAAATTTCGTACGCCACAGAAATGTCGTCGCCAGACAGTACTTCGTCTACGATTGTTTGCACCTCTTCATCAACCGCGCGCTCGGGCAAAGCGATCGTTGTTCCAGCTCCACGGAAATACTTGAGCGGAACCACGCGTGGCGGTCCGAACTAAGCGAGCTCAGTTCAGCGGTCCCACGATTTTTGGACATTGACGAAAACTGGGTGCACGACAAGCGTCAATACATTGGACACGCACGTACGATACTGAGCATCGGCGATGGACCCAAGAGCGGCATCAAGTCGCCCGACGACACGTCCGCCGTCGCGGAAGGCGTATTGGCCTATGCGCGCGAGAAACTCTTTCTGCGATGGTTGGACAATGCCGACCTAGTCCTTGACCTCTGCGGAGTAGACGGTGGGTCTAATCTCACCGGCGTGTAGGCTTCGGACATCCTCTCCCTCAAACGTGCCCGATTTGCACCACGAGAACGAGGTGCAAACTCCTCAACGTCATCGTCGAGTTCGCCAAAAATCGTACTCCCCGGCAAATCGTAGGACGGGCTGCAATGATACGGTATTGATCGTGCCTCCCCAATGGGATCGCGAAACTATTGGCCCCGTCACCGTAAGCCAGCGCCCGACTAAACCGAACGCCACAGGTTCGAATTCTATCGGGCGCGCCAACTACACTGCGTAACGTCGACGCCAAGCGCCGCTGAACCCCAAGGACTAGCCTGTGACCTGCACGACCGCATCTGCCCATTCACGCCAGACTGCCCGCCGGTGATGTCGAAGCGATGGCGTATCGTGGGCATCGTCACGGCCGTGTTGAGCATGATGTTGGCGGCGGGAGTGGGGTACTTGTCGCACTTCAACCTGAACGACGTCTACTCGTTCAATTATCGCCCCGTTGAATGGGCGTGGTGCCACATCGCCCGGCTGCTCAGCGTGCTGATTGTGGTGGCGAGCGCATCAACCGTCGCGAGTAGCGTGAGCGCGTCCACGCGTTTACGGTACTGGTGCCCTCGACTGCTCTCGGCAGCCATCCTCGGCACCGTCGCACTCTTCCTGCTAGGCTTCGCGTGGGTCAACGAAGCCGAATACACCGGCGGCGACTGGGCAGGGCTCACCTCGATTATCGCCACCATCGTGGGCAACGTCGCCCCTGGCGTCATGGCGCTGTTGTGCAGCCTGCAACTCCTCGCGCACATCAAAATTCACCGCCAAAGTTTGAAGTAGTGGCCGGCCCCCAGAAACTCGTGAGGTAATTTACTGCCCCATTCCACCTAACGCATCCACCGTATACTTTGGGAGAAGCGTTGCATGATCGGCGCCCGTGCGGTGTGTATTCGCGAGACAAAGGGTAACGAGTTGACGAAACGCTGAGTATTTCTTTGAATTTCTCATTTTGGTGCTACGGGATTCAGTTTTGAGGGAATCCGGGGTCGGTCGCGGTGATTCCGCCTTTCACCCCAATAATGAGTTTCTGTCTCTGTGGATCCAGACAACTCTCAACGGAATTGGGTGTCTGTCCCGCTAACCGCCAATAGTGAGTTTCTGACTCTGTGGATCCAGACAGACACCCAACGGAATTAGGTGTCTGTCCCACTATCCCCGTGCGTACGACAAAGAGTTGGAGTGTCGCTATCAGGAAGTGAAGCGTGGGGTGCTGATTGCGAAGCGTTGGGGATGTGAGCCGAGGACGGCTGCACGGTTCGAGTATCAAGTCCGTCGAACTGCGTTGAAGAGCATGGGCGTTGATGACTTCTCATCGTACTTGGAGCGGCGCTGTGCGATTGCGGAGTATCTATTCGGAAAGTGGTTCCGCGTCATTGATGGAGATTTCCCGAGTGACCATCCGAATCAAGAGCCGGTAGACGCGTTCTGGATGGTCATAGAGGAAGCGTTTCGGGACTGGTGCGGTGGTGCGGCCGAGCCGGTTATGCGAACGCGTACGGTGAGGCCGAACGCGTTTAGGATGTTTCGGGGGGCGATTGGGTACTTGGTCAGCGGCGTAGCTACGGAGAGCGGGGGCGAGCTGTATACGTCGGAGGAAGTCAAGCAGATTGCAATCGAGCGTCTCTCGCTGATGATGGAGAACCTCGATATGGAAGGGTTGTATGAGAAGGCGTTG
>BQJS01000367.1 GCA_021604825.1 Phycisphaerae bacterium
GGACACGACCGGTCTTTAGATGTACCGACACAGCCGTTCGAGTTTTTGGCGTTCATTCGCCCTGGCGGCAACGCCGACGTACAGCGAGAAGTCTGCCACTTTGCCGACCGTGTCGCCGACTTGATCTTCTGGATCGCAGGTGGGCAGCGACTGCAATGTAAACACCTTGCGACCCGCCTGTGGGCCAAACGGCGATGCTGTAGGTGGTGGAATGCTCCAGCCGTGCATACATCCCGTCGTCTTCCACCGCGTCCGAGGCCAGGTAGTTGTTCTCGGCATCCAGTTCCAACAGGCCCTGCCGTTTCAGAAAGCGGCCGACCCGATGGACGATGGTGCGCGCCAGTTGGGTGAGTTCCAGTTGGGTCGGTGCCTTAACCCAATGAAATCGGCTCACATCGGAGCGACCGAGGTAACGCCATCCAGGAACAACATGTGTAAGTGGATGTTCAAGAGGGAATACGCCGACTGGTTTCGCCGATGACTGTTCTCATGACAAGTGGCACGCGTCCCTGCGTCAAGATTGCTTGGATGCTTTTGAAAAGAGAAAAAATGTTACAGTAACATTGTGCAACTTACTTGGGTGACCCGCTCATCCTCGCACATACCGCACGTTGAAGGATTTCGATTCGTGCGTTACACAACCTTCGTATGGACATCGACACACTGGGCCGCCGCAAACGTACCCGGCGACAACCTTCCGGGAGAACAATTCGACCGCAACCGCGGGACCTTTTGTGGTTCGAGAAAATGCATCACCACGGTCCCCTGCCAACGTCGTATCTCCATGCATTCACGGAGCACCTGGGGCGCGATCGCGCTCGGACGCTGAAACGGCTCGCGTCGCTGCATCATGAGGCGAATCTACTCGATCGCCCCGCCCAGCAGTTTGATACGTTGGATGCGCGGTACAACCAGCTTATCTACGACCTCGGGCCGCGGTCACTCCAGGTGCTTCACGACGAGGGAATCTACCAACACGACGCACCGTTGCCGTCCGGTCCCTGGAAGCATCGCGTGATGGTCTCCTGTATCACGGCGTCGGTTGAGCTCGCCACGCGAGGCACCAATACTCGCTATATTCCCCAGCATGAGATTCTCGGGAAACTTCGCGTCGGGCTTCGCATTCCGATCACACTTCGCCACCCGCGCACCGGGCGCGACGAGCAACACGACCTCGTGCCTGACGCGTTGTTCGGGCTCGAGTATCGGGAAGGGGATCGGAAGTCATACATCTTTTACCTCGTAGAAGCCGACCGGGGTACAGAGCCTCTGAAGGCCTCTTCGCTTGCGCGGAAAAGCTTTTTGCGCAGCATTCAGCAGTACCGGACGCTGATCGGCGGAAAACTCTACAAGGAACACTTTGGGCTGAACGCCGGCCTATTGGTCCTCACTGTGACCTCCAGTACCGAGCGACTGCGGAACATGGTCGACCTCGTTGCCGAGTCCTCCGAGTCGGGTCGGAATACATATCTGCTCTTCCAGTCGGCACCGGTCTTTGGCACCTACTTCAAGCCCCCTCAGCCGATGTCGGAACTATTCTTGAGTCCGTGGCAGCGAGCTGGTCATTCCCCATTTCAAATAGACCAACCGTAGCCAGCATTTCCGTATATTCGTATCTTAGGGTACCTACCCGAGTTTGCCTTTTGTCGACTAAGGGGCATCGTACTTGTGGAGCAACTTAATCTCCCTTGGTGTGAGCGGGCGGTTGTAGAGCCTGAGTTCATCGACAACACCATCAAGAACGTGTTGCTCCTTTTCAGGTGTTCCGATGAAAAGCGGTACACTCGGATTAGTTTGCAGCCGCCCCCTAAAAGTCGCTGTCCTTGTTGGTCGTGAACCTTCGACCAGTAGTTCTTGTCGTGTCCCGTTTATCCATACTTCGGCTTCGCCGTGGACGCCGTTTTCTTCTTCTTTCACTGTCACCACGAGGTGATACCAAACGTCCACTCGTAGCCTAGTTGTGTTTGTTCTTACCCCTATGTCCCAAACTGCTACGCTATCGGTTTCAGCATTGAAACGTATTTGAGCGTCACCAGCATTTTTCTCTTTATTGTAGACTTGTAACTGAAATATTCTTGGGTTCGCACCCTCCATGTCACGCATGACCAACTTCATCTGGTCTTTCGCGTCATCATCATCAAGTCGAAACCACAACGAAATACTCATTGAGTGAACGTCGACCGGGTTGCCCGCTGCTTGGAGATGACTTTGTCCATTGAAACGCACCCCGGAATTTCGTTTCCCTGGAACGAACGACACGGAACCTGGCCCTTCCTCTCTCGCATCGTTATTGTTCTGGCTGTCATCCCTGAAGTCGCTGTCAAAGTTGTAGTACGCTATCAAGTCGGGAATAGCTTGAATTTGTTGGGCCGTTACACTTTCCGCAGCGGCACCTCCTAGAGACGTATCTGAGGAGTCATTTTCATCATCGGACGGAGTCTCTCCAGGACCGTTACCACCATTTCCGCTGATCGCTTCTCTAGCATCAATGACCGCGTTACCGTACGCGAAAGCGCCCCCCAGTAGCAGTAGAAAAACGAATAGCTTTATCCATTGAGCGTGCTTATGTTTCTCACTTCCGAAAAACAAATATGCTAAGACAGATATTGCAATTATTATTAGCCCCAGGATCCCGTTTTGAGAACTTGAGGCGACACGTAGAATCTCTGGGACGTTTTCGAAAAGATTATTCATAGCCTACTCTCCCCCAATTCACCGACCGCAATCGTAATCCAAGTGTTGCGACATATCCTAAGCAAGCCACGCGAAAACAGCGCTCGCAATTTGGCTCTTCATAGATGAATATATGACGTTCCCCCTATCGGTCATGCACTTGAATGACATTGGCGCGCATACCCAAGTACAAACACTCACGAACACCACAGTAAATCCTGCACAGCGATTGTTTGTGGCCTCGGTAACTGTACCACCTCTATCCGGTCGACGGTAAAAACTCGCCCCGCGTTAACGGGGCGAAAGGATCAGTCCTCCTTGGGTTTGACGAGGATGAACGAGCCATCCCAGTTGGTGGGCACGACCTGGAGCTTGACCACCCAGCCGTCGCCTTCCTTGAAGTTCCAGGCGGCGCCGATGGTCTGCATGTAGTCCGGGTCGTCA
>BQJS01000368.1 GCA_021604825.1 Phycisphaerae bacterium
GATTCAACGTTCTAAACATTGGTGACATCGATGGTGACGGAAACGATGATCTCGCCATCGCAGCGCCGAACGCCACGCCCATGTTCGACGGTAACCCCAACGATTCCGTCGATATCCTCGACACACCAGGCCTTGATCGAAACCTCGATGGCGTCCGTGATGATGTCACGGGCCCGACGGGCAAGGCTGGAGATGGGGTGGACGCCAACGATGAGCTGGCACATGCAGGATTGGTTTACGTTATCCTAAGTTCGACCGACAGTATCAATTTCGCGACCGTCCCCGGTGGCGTTCAAGACATTTCCATTTCGGCTCTTGGCTCAGATGTTCTTGATGGAATCATCATCGTGGGCCATCGCGGTGATCGCTTCGCGTCCAACGGTACGCTGCTACACGAAGGTGATTTCCTCGGTGGCGGTGACGCGGGCGCTGACACACCTGTCATGATTCACGGTGTCGAAATCAACTACGGCGGTAATCCAAGCAAAGCCCCAGCTCAATTCATGGGCGTCGGTGGCACCATGCTCGAGAGGCCTCGCGGTCGCGGGCGGGGTTTGGGACGACTGGGCGACATCGATGGTGACGGCCTAGACGACTTCGCCATCGGTGCACAATTGGCAGATCCGCGCGTCAACTCGGTCACCGGCGAGGGCACAAAGAACGGCGGTGAGGCCTATATCCTTTACGGATTTACGCCCTAATTAGACCGTAGACTCAGATTTTCAAAAGCCGTCAGGTTCGCCCTGGCGGCTTTTTTTTTGGGTTTGCCCTTGTCGCGAATAGGATCGCGTGCAGGGATCAAGGTCGCCTTGTATACTCCTGCAGTCATGGACCACAAGAACACGACAGCCCATCGCCATTTGAGTCACTCCGGTCAGAATCCTGGCCGGTGGAACCTGGCTTGTGCGTCCACGACCGTCGTCGTGGCAATGCTGTGCGCGACGCCGGCGGCTACTGCGTTGGCCCGCTCGCAGGGTGACCAATCCGAAGGGGCGGTCCTGACGCGATTGGCCGCAGCACCGAGTGCCCCGGCTGATTGCACCAATCCACCCGCGTTGAGTCCGCGATGCGTTGGACTCGCAACAACATCACCGACCGTTCACGTCACACGAACGTCGCCCCCATCCATCAAGACCACGCTTCTCGCCGCGCGCACGCGTGTTGGCGGTTTGTATGGACCATAGGTGAATTCAACACCTGCGTGACAGTTGCCAACGTGGCGCTGTTCGATCCATCCAAATCGTCGCCGGCAACCAAAAAAGCCGGTCTGGTCAAACACTTCGCTCACCGATCAAAGGAGTACGGCTGTGGGCATGCAAGAATCATTATCGAACTTGTTCAAGAAAATCTTCGGATCGCGCAACGACCGCATGCTAAAGAAGCTGTCGCGTTTTGCAGACAGTGTCGAAGCGCTCGAACCGCAAGTCCTCGAATTATCCGACGAAGCGCTCAAAGCCAAGACGCAAGAATTCCGCGATCGAATTTCCGGCGGGGAAAGCGTCGAGGCGATCATGCCGGAAGTCTTTTCGGTGATTCGAGAAGCCTCACGCCGCGCCAAAAACCACCGCCATTTTCACTGCCAGCTGATCGGTGGGCGTGTGCTTTACGAAGGCAACGTCGCGGAGATGCGCACGGGTGAGGGTAAAACGATCGTCTGCCACCTCGCGGCGTACATGCGCGTCTGCGAGGGGTTGAGGGTCCACATCGTCACGGTCAACGACTACCTCGTCGAACGTGACGCCGAATTTGCTCGACCTATTTTTGAGATGCTCGGCGTCACGGTTGGGTTCATCCAATCGCAAGTAGACCCGGGTGGTCAACAAGGCATCCGTCAGCAAGCGTACAGCTGCGACATCACTTACGGAACGAACAGCGAATTCGGTTTCGACTACCTACGCGACAACATGAAGATGAACCTGGGCGCTCAGGTGCAGGGTCCGCTCGATTTTGTGCTAATCGACGAGGTCGACTCCATCCTCATCGACGAAGCCCGAACGCCTTTGATCATCTCGGGCCCAGCCCACGATGACGTCAGCAAGTACAAGTGGGCGGACAACATCGCCCGGGTCCTCGTCCGCGAGCAGGAACAACTCACCCGCGATACCGCAGAGCGCATCAAGAGTTGGGGCGACAACCCGCCCGAAGAATACAAGCTCAACCCAAAATTCGAGGACGCGGTGGGTCGATTCAACATCGACTCGCGCATGCTCACCGAAGAAGAAGCCGAAGCCATCGGTCACAAGATTCTGTACGTCGCCCAGCTCGAGCGCAAAAACGTCGGACTCACCCACGATGGTGTGCAAACCGCTCAGGACGAAGCCAAGATCGGTAGCTTCTACGTCGGAGCCAACATGGACCGCCCGCACATCATCGAGCAGTCGCTCCGCGCCCACGTGATCTACGAGCGCGACAAAGATTACGTCGTGCAGGAACGCGAAGTCATCATCGTCGATGAATTTACAGGCCGCCTGATGATCGGTCGCCAATGGTCGGATGGTCTCCACCAAGCCGTCGAAGCCAAGGAAAACGTCCCCGTCAAAGAGGAGACGCAGACCATGGCCACCATCACCATTCAGAACTTCTTCAAGCTCTACAAAACGCGAGCGGGCATGACCGGAACAGCCCTCACCGAAGCCGACGAGTTCATGAAGATCTACAAGCTCGACGTGGTGAGCATCCCAACCAACCGCCCAATCAACCGCCTCGACCACAACGATAAAATGTTTCGCCACGTTCCGGAGAAGTACAAATCGATCGTAGAAGAAATCCACGATGTCCACAGCAAGGGACGGCCGGCTGATCCTTTCGTACTTGCCGACGTGTTCAAGGCACTCAAACCCATCAAACAGAAGCTCGGCGAAGACACATCGCGCATCGACGAGGCGCTCAATCAATTCAACAACGCGGAGTACGGCGACAAAAAAGTCATACAGTTTATGACCGAAGTGTACGACGAGTCGATGGGCGACCTTGCCAGCGGACGCCCCGTCCTCGTCGGAACCACCAGCGTTGAAAACTCCGAGAAAATCTCAAAGCTCTTGGATCAAACCTACGGCATCGAACACGAAGTTCTCAATGCCAAGAACCACGCCCGTGAAGCCGACATCGTGACC
>BQJS01000369.1 GCA_021604825.1 Phycisphaerae bacterium
GCGGGTGTTTTCGCCGGATATAAGCCGCGCGATTTGATGCCGGGGGTGACATTGACCAATATCGAACAAGCCCTCGGATTCAATTGTGTGCACGAAGGTGTCCATATCGGGACGATTATTTCGATTTTGAATTTGATGAAAGGGAAATAGGGGAAGCGGTACTCGCCACAGATGTACCGGTGTCGCTTGAGTGTAATTGTGGTGCAGGCCTCCCGCCTGCGCCACAATTGGGTTTAGGAAGCAAGTGATCGCGTTGGGATTCTTCGTGGCAACGAGGCGCCGACGTTGTTGCGATCGGTGCTGGATGCCTGCCGTCGCAGGAATGACGGGGGAAGGGCGGGAATCGCGGGAAATACAATTTCCTAGACTAGTTCTCGCGGCAGATCTTTGTAGAGATGTCCCACCTGCTCTTCGTAGCCGTTAAACCGTAACGTCGGGAGAATCTCGACGTCGGCTACATTCGCTTTGTCCGAGATGAATTTTTCTTCGGCTTGTGACCAACGCGGATGCGGCACTTCGGGATCCACGTTGGAGTAAAACGGATACTCGCCGCTCTTTACCGCGTCGGACCAGAAAGTTCGCGGTTGTTCGTCAACGAACGTCATGCGGACGACACTCTTAGGCCCTTTGTACCCGTATTTCCACGGCGTAATGATGCGCAACGGGGTACCGCTCTGAGGGAGGAGACGCTTGCCGTACGCGCCGGTGGCGACAAACCCCATTTCGTTCATCGCTTCGTCCATACGCAGGCCTTCGTAGTACGGCCAGATGTATTTGCTCTGTACGCGGTGCGCTGGCGCTTGTTCGGGGTCGAAAAAACTCTTGAACGCGACGAACTTGGCCGACGACTTGGGCTTCGCGAGCGCAACGAGTTTCGCCAACGGCACACCGAGCCACGGGACCGTCATCGACCACGCCTCGACACAGCGGAATCGGTAGACCCGTTCTTCATAACCGAGCTTTTCGATGTCTTCGAGATCGAGGGTGATGGGGTTGTCGACCAAGCCGTCGATGGTGAAGGTATACGGATCTAGGTTGAAGTCCTTTGCGTAATCGTGGACATTCTTACCCTGCGTAAACTCCCAAAAGTTGTTGAACGTCGTGCCCACATACTGTTCGGTGATTGCCCGGCCGACATCGGCAAATTTCGGATTGCGCACAAATTCGGGCAACGCCAACTCCGCCGTAGGCGTAGGTCCCTGGGCAAAACTCGGTGCGGCAAGCCCACCCGCCATCAACCCGCCAAACCCCAGCGCCTTGAGAAAGTCACGCCGATTCAGGAACGCGGCTTCGTCGGTAGCGGCGCTGTCGGGTAAATACCATGATGGACGACGAATGTAGGCGGGCATTTGCGCAGTTCTCCAGGGTCGAATCGGTGCAACCACGCTATCAGGTTAAACCCGGGGAGATCGAGCGCGGCTCACTCTCCGTCAATCGGATCGAGAACCAGTACTTCACCGGATTCCAGTTCGACGTTTTCAAGAATCTTGCGGCCGTGAGCATCCTGATGCTCCAGCGATAGTTCGATGCGCTCATAGCTGCCTTCGGGGCACCAGTCCAGCAGAATGAACTTGCCCTCGGCATTCGTTTCACTGTCCACCGAGTACGCGGTTCCGGAATCGTGTAGGCCTTCTGCGTGTACAGTTGCATTCACAATTGGTGTACCGTCTGAGCGCCTAAACCATCCTTCGAGTCCGCCCGCTGCGGTACGGAGCAATACGTGGAGATTCATTGTCGTCGGTGCCTGCAATTCGTATAGCGAGTCTTCTATTCTTGAGTGAATATAGCCGTGCTTTCGCACCCTGATTGAATCAACGTACGCCGAATTCAATGCTAGCGTACAAATTCCGCTACTATTCGTGTAGTCAAGTTGGGTGCCGTTCACGATAACTGCGGCATGCCTGATTGGGTGTTTTGATATGTCAAGCACTTGAATTGTCAGTTCGATCGGGTCAGGTATGCGAAGGTCTACGCCCTCGTAGAGGGATCGACGAATTTCGAATCGCTCGCCGAATTCTGATGCCAAGCGCTGCAACTCGGTTTCCCGGATAAAAGCATGGGCCGAGAACATATTCACCGATTCAATTTCACTCGAGACCACCAACGTGTACTTTCCGTTTTCATCCGTCCATGCGCGCTCGCCGTCCACGATTTGCCAGGCATCGTAACCGTGACCGACGCGAACGTTTGGGATTGGCTGCCCGGTTTCCGCCCCATAGACGGTACCTTGAACAACGACGCCCGTTCCCGCCGATCGGTTCAATGATCGCACCTCTCCTGGGGAGAATGGTTTTAGCTTCTCGCGGGCGATGATGTCCCCGTTGTAGTTGTCCTGTACCCACAGTGTGAATGCACGGTTTGGAGGAATTGTATCGAGCACAAATTCTCCATCAATGCTGACCGGAGCGATATAGGTACTGGTATACCCGAAATCACGGGAACCGTCGAGTTCGATGACCTCCGAAAGAACTACTTTTCGCGGAAACAAGCCAAGGTCTTCCGAAGGTTCAATCCTACCTCGCATCGTGGCTGGCGGCTCCATTCTAAGATCGACTACGCTTTCTTTCCCGATCGGAACTCCATTGAAGCTGGCGACGCCCGCGAAAGGTGAAGACACCAGCAAGTGGGCGATTCCGCTAGTACCAGAACTGCCGCCAAGCATTGCAAACCCGAGCTGTACATGGCCGGTTTCATCGGTTTGCCCGAAGAAGCGCGTTACGCTGCGTGACATTCCGCTGTTGGAGTTCCACGATGGCGCGACGACGAAGGCGTCCGGCACGGGATTTCCGAGCCCATCCAGAATGCGCGCTTTGAGCAATAGGCCCTTTTTCGGAAGCGTGATATCCAACGTAATCGGCGCTCCACCGGGCTCGACCATGAATTGCGAGTTTACGTTGGCGTAGCCCTTGGCCCACACGTTGATGCGGGCATTACCCGAGTACCCGATGCTTGGTATGGAGTATTCGCCTTTCGCGTCTGAACGTGCCACATAGTGATGGTTTGGATCTCTGAATGCGCGAAACGCCTCAGGCTCAATTTCTAGGCCCGTGAAACCCGTCGCCACAACCGTGATCCGCGCATCGGAAATCGGCACGCCATCTTCGTTTACCAC
>BQJS01000370.1 GCA_021604825.1 Phycisphaerae bacterium
CATCGCGATTGCGCCACGATTTGTCGCCGTCGGTCGTCAAGAAATCCGTCCACCGCGACATCATATTTCCGTGGACATGTTGGATGATGACCGCCGCGCTATTGCATTCCGCATTCGGGCGCCACGCTAGGTCGTCCTGGGAAAACTGGGCCAGCGTCAAATCGCCCAGCTTTTTGATACCGCGAAAACGGAATCGAAATGAATCCAGCAACAAAGAGTCGACAGAATTGGGCATGGTGCGATCTCCGTCTACCGTTGCTCGCCCGAAAAACACTGCGTGCGAAAGTGCATCGGCGAGTTCCGAGCGATCGACTAGGTTACCGCTCAGCGAAACTAGCTAGGTGAACCGCGCACTGGTATGAAAACACACGACCGCCGCAGTCGTTCCTGTCGGCGAAAACTCACCGGCGCCTGTCACGGATACGCCAATGCCCGATTCCGCATCCAGCAGTTCCTGAATGATTCGGTTGTTGTCTGTATCCGGCATCGCCGAATAACCCGGTGACCACCGTGTGCCGTGTTTGCTGTCAAATCCGAGCCGCTCGCGAAGCGTCGCATGCACATGGTCCGCAAGATCCTCCGCGACCCGATCCGACAAACCTTGCAGGTACAGCGAGGATTCCGAATCGCCATCTTTGCGGTACTGTTCTAACTGCTTATCGATCTGCGGACCGCTCGTTGTCACCTGCACGCCGATCGCGTCGAATCGACCCGAGTCTTTGGGCAGAAAGTACTGCGCGGCGCTCACCGTGTCCTGCTTTTCCGAGCCCACAACCGTCGTGAAGGTGAAGCGGCACAGTTCCTTGGTCAGATCGTCGGGGTCGTACACAATGACCTGTTCGCCCTCGGACTGACACGGATACACGCCCGCCAGTCCGCCGGGACAGATCCATTGCTCCTTGTCCGCCTTTTGTATCCATTCTTCGAACAACGTTTGCAACGATGCCTGGCTTGACCCGGCTTTCTCACGCTTTGATTTGCCGCCAAATTTCCAGTTCAACGCGAACAGCGTTTTCGTGTCCAGGTACGGCGCCAATTGTCGGAGCGAGTACTTGAAAATCTCACGCCGAAACCATGGTTTCTCCGGCAATCGGTATTCGTCGAACGACACCACACGTCGCGGCAGTTCGAGCAACAGTTTGTCCTTTTGTTCGGACATCTTCTGGGCGCGCTCGTAATGCAAAAGCAGCTTCGAACGATTCGTGTCCAAAAGCGCCTTGTGATCGTCTGACCCGATCCACTGATTCATGATGTTCACGCCGTCCATCGCGGTCGCACAGTAATACACATTCGATCGCATCCGTGCGGAGTCGTCGTCCCCCGCCATCGCAACATACGCCGCATGGCGATCGTTCACCGGCGCACCGCCGATCAGGCATACCGTATCTTCCAGCCCTTGCTCGACCATCATTTTCGAAACCGTGATCATGTGATTCGATGTTTGGACGAGCAACGCCGACATCCCAATTGCGTCCGCGTTGTATTCTTTCGCCGTGTCGATATACGTCTGCAGCGGCGTCATCACACCCAGGTCGATCACCCGGTAGCCATAATTCTCAAACAGGGTTTTCGCCAAGTCTTTACCGATGGAATGCACGTCTTGATGCACCGTGCCCAATACGATCGTGCCCTTGTACTCAATGCCGGTGTGGACGTCCACGCCCGCGGAAACCTTCATGTAAGACTCGAGAAAGCGCATGACTTGTTTCATGACGTCCGCGGATTTCAGCAAATGCGGCAACGACACATCACCACGCGCGAAACCGTCGCCAAGCTCCTGCATCGCGCGCATGAGGTAATCGTTGATGAAGACAAGCGGTTCGTGTTTGCCGATGATCTGCGCCGCTTGCAGAACAATCTTGTCTTGAAATTCGTAGGTGTGTCCGCCAACCTCGACGGAACCGGGCGTCCGTTCTTTGAATCCGTCTTTTATTTTCTCGCAAATCGCCGTTTCCAGATCGAGATCGTCATATGTTGAACGCCGATTGACCGTAACGCCGGTCTTCGCTTCCGCGATATCTTCGAGCTGTTCAAACGCTTCCATGTCCCGTTCAAGAATGACGCGCAACGCAAGTTTGTAATCGCCCGGATCAAGATCCTGTACGAATACATAATGATTTGGATTGATGATCGCTGCGTCCAGGCCCTTTTTGCGCGCTTCGTCCAGCCAGACCGACGTCAATACCTTGCGCATGTACGGCTTCTTCGCGAGCCCATTGGTCAAATTGCCCACGCCGCAAATGGTGCGCAAGTCCGGGTGGATCGCTTTGATCAGCGGAATCGCTTCAATCGATTCCACTGCGAAGTTCAGGCCTTCTTCCGATTCCGATCCCACCGGAAACACGTTCATATCGATAAAAATCTGGTCGGGTGTCACCCCGTGCTTCGCTGCGTTTTCAACAATATCTTTCGCGAGGCTGACTTTCTGATCGCGCGTCGCGCCAGGGCCTTTCGCGCCCGCGGCCAACCCGATATACATCGGCCAATGGTCTTTGGTCGCGGCAATCACGGCGTCGACCTTGGTGACGCCGGGCGACACATCCTCCATCGACATCGAATTGATCAATGGACGGCCCGGATACATCTTAATCGCTTCTTCCAGCGCATCCACCGCAAACGAATCGAGACACATCGCGCCCGAAAAATTGGTGGTTTGGCCGTGGACGACGGCTTTCAACGTGGACGTCGTGTCGACGACATTGGAATCCATACACACATCGATGACCGTAAGGCCCAGATCGTTGATCTGCTCTTCGACGACCTCTTCAAGCGCGTCCTGGTCGATACCATCATCGTTTTCCACGGCTTCACGGACTTTTTGGGAGCCACGTACATTCAACCGTTCGCCGACCATGATGAGCGACTCGCTGCTATCGATGCGGATCGCTTCCTGGGGGCCGGAGAGATACGTCCCGTTCAACGGCGTGCGCACTTTCGGCTTGACCCCGCGCAACTTTGCCGCCACGGCACGAATATGATCCGGCGTCGTGCCGCAACAGCCGCCGACGATGTTCACGCCGAACTCGGTCACGTACTGGTGCAGATACTTCGCCATGTCTTCCGGTTTGAACTTGAATACCGTTTTGCCGTTCTCCGAAACGGGCAAGCC
>BQJS01000371.1 GCA_021604825.1 Phycisphaerae bacterium
CTCAACGATTAGCGGCACAGGACGAAGCTGCGGCCCCGACAACGCAACCCGAGGAACATGCAGACACGTCATCCCTCATTGACGGTGACCTAGTAGTTGTTCGTGACGCGGTCTTAAGCGCTGCCAATGAACAAGTACAAGAGGCGAACCGGGATGCCCGGTGGGCGAAAAAGCACGCAATTCTAGATGGCATGCAATGGTTCGCGGGACCCGATCACCTCGCGCTGATGGACGGCTTGGATTCCCCCGATGGACGAAAGACGGCCTACCTTAGCCACACAAAGGGCGGCACCGTTTCGCATCATCTAGCCATCTACGATCGGGTGACGGGCCAATGGACGGAAGTTTGGTCACCAGCCGGCGAGGATATTCCCAACGCGGTGATTCAATCGTTTGCCTGGACTAGCGATGGAAAATACATCGCATTCGGAGACTTTTACCACCTCGAAGCGCGCCCGGAAGGCCATGAGGATCTCGCTGCGGGACGTCGCTATCGCGCCAGCGCGCGCCGCGACTTACAACTGTACAACACCGAAACCGGCGAAATCCACACCTTGGCGGAAGACTTTGGCCACAGCCACTATGGTTTGGGGTCGGACGCAGCAGGAAACATCGTGCTCGCCGTTCCGACCGAAGATGGGCTATACATAAACGTATTCGACACGAACGGCAATTCGGAGACCAAACTTATCCCGTTCACCGGGCACATGCAAGAGCTTGTGGTGGATGGGGACAACGGCCGACTCTGGTTTACCCTCTATCGTAACGAGGGCGACCAAAGTATTAAATCGGTTAGCTATCTCGATTTTGCCGGCAGCACGAGTGAGCCCGTGACCGTTGTGAAAGATGCGGTTCTTGTGGCCGTATCTCCCTTGGGCGACAAATTCGTATATGCGTCGCTCCAAGGCGAACAACGTTTCGAGGTCATGTATCTCAAGACGGGCGAAAGTCTCGTAATTGGAACCGTAAGTAACTCGGCAAAGCCAGTCGCTTTTACCAGTGATGGAAACGGCCTGTATCTACTTGGAAGTCCCACTGGATTCGTTTCTGCTGAAGACGTTCGCGCCGGCTTGGCGCGGGAAATGCAAGGTTTGTTCGAGCTGGACCTAGCCTTGCTTAATTAGTACGATTCGGTTTGACCAAGTCAACAACGAGTTGGAGTGTACAGCATGCATCCAAAATATGAGCCCCCGACCATCGAAGTTTTCGATGAAGCAGAGTTTCTCATTGACGATGCCCTTGCGTCCGTTAGCGACCCCTGTTGATTGCCGGGCCGTGCGGTATGAAGTTCCATGCAAACGCATGCCTTCGACATGCGTGCAACATGATTGACCAATCCTAATGCCAAAACTTCCACCGTTATCTCAGGGCTACCTCTGCGAACGAAAGTATGCCGCCGTATTAGGCGATCACGACGGCATCTTTTTCCGCGCGGGTATACGGAACGCGGCGTATTACTCACCGGCTCCCCAGCGGGTTTCTGAACTGCTTCACTTGTTGGAGAAGAAAGGCTCGGACGAACTTCGCAACAGCCGTTGCATGGGTGACGAGGATCTCTGGAAAACGTGGGACGACATGTCTCGGACGGGTTTCTTTGCTTTTGAGCCAGGTCAAAGGCGACCGTTTAACTACGAGTACATATTCGAAGCATCGAATACGGCCCAGTGTTTCGTCTCGTACACCGCCCTGACTCACGCAGTAGGGCACCTGCCGTCCATCCGCATTCAGGCGGATGAAATATCATCAGTTTTGGAGCTAGAAACGCTTACGCGGGACCGGCTAGCCAGGATACATGAAGAGCTCCTCGCGGTACTCAATGAATCCAATGACGCCCAAAACGTAGTCGGCGTTCCGACGGTTCGTCCCATGTATCTCACCAAACTGCTGGGTAACGTTGGAGATGCTGAAGCCCTTCTGGCATATCTAGACGTCGAGCGAATCAGCCTCGTATTTGTCTTTCCGGTGGGGCACGACCCGGAAGACGCAGCTAGTCTTTTTAACAATCTGTTCATTCTCGAAGATGAAGGGCATCAGTTTCCAATCCAATACCATCTCGATTGGCGCACCATATTCCGCGGCGAACGCCGCGAGACCATAATCTCCGAGCTTCGAGACTTGCTGGAGCAGTCATCGAGCCGTCGGATCGATCTCATGATTCAACGGCCGTCGACGTTCGGCGATCTCCCGTCGCTTTACGCGTATTACAACGAACTCGATGCAATCATCGATTCAATTCTCACGTTTGATGCGGATATCTCCCGCCTGTCGCCCATTTCCCGCCACCTAGACGGTCTGATGGTGCACCGGGATGCTGGAAACAAAGTGTGGATGAAAGGCGATCGCGATCGAATACTCTTTGAATTGCCCGAAGGTTCCGAGCCGTTATTGAGCGTCCCCATCTCGCGCGATGGCATAGCCACGGCATTCGGCGGCATCAGGGATTGGTTTGGGGCGCCCAATCCTGGTACGCGCTGCGAAACGTGTCACTACGACCTCTTCTGCCACAAACTGGCGGTAGAACCATATATTCGGCATGCATGGGCAGGCGACGTCGAACTTCGAGATGCGATTTACGATCGTGAGTCCCAAATTCACAAACGCATTTTTGGTCATTTGTTCGACACCCTCTTGCAAACGTGTCGGGCGAATATGGGTGGGGCGCTGCCGTTGCGAGTGCAAGTGACCCCGGACAAAACGCTCGAATACGAAGCGTTGTATCCCGAAGCGTCTGGTTCCAATTCGGACGTTGCCACGGGTTAGCTCAGACTACACTCACCTGGAGAACGAACCATGGCTGAACTGGCATCTGCAAACAAGCGTTGGACGACCGCTGCTGAGAGTACTTCCGGATTCGGAAAGCAACGCAGCCACAATCCTGGCGAGCGGATCTTTGCAGACTCGATTCCAAAGATGACCAAAACAACCGCGATCGATCTCGATATTACCGACGGTTGTAATCTAGGGTGCACATATTGTTTCAAGAATCTCGACACGCCCCACAATATGAGCGAACAAACTGCAAGAGATGCTATCGAGTGGCTGATTCGCGCTTCAGGCGACTCCGAGCGAATTTCCGTCAATTTCATGGGTGGCGAA
>BQJS01000372.1 GCA_021604825.1 Phycisphaerae bacterium
CGACGTCCGATCGACGGTGGCAATGCGGACGGCGGCCGACAGGGTGAAAGCGTGTGCGCTGTGCCACCATGCGCGCGTCTTCCCCACTCATCACATGCGGCACCATAATCCCGGTCGCATCCATTTCCAATGGACGTATAAGATCACTGTAGCTGCCACGTTCCACCCGAACAACCGTGTCCGTATCGTAGGCTTTGGCGGCACGTATCTGATTTTCAATGTCGTGCATCGTGTTGGGCACGTGCTCCACATCCAGCCAAATGCAGTCGACGCCGCACAACGCGGCAATTTCCGCGGCCCGCGCATCGGCCAAGTTCAGCTTCACACAGTTGACGACTTTGCCCGCGCGAAGTTTCGCCAAGACCTTACTTTTCCGCATCGCAATTTCACTCATTGGCACTTAATCCTCTATTTCCTTGAGATGAATGGTTTTTCCGCTCTCGTCGCGACTGCGCAAGCCGGCAATAATGATCTTCATTTGCTCGATCGTTTCCTCGAACGGAAACGGAGATTCGCCCGTGCGCAGATAGTGCACGAACGCCTCCAATTGCGTTTTGAATGCGGAAAACGTGTCCTGGAATATCGCGCGGTCCGCGCCTTCGGTCCCGTACACGTTAAGGTGCCCGAACGCACCGTAAAGGTCGCCCAATACAGCCAACACGGTTTCCACGCCGTCTTCGTGGGCCAAAAGAATGATGTTGTGATCGTCCGTACCGGTGTGCGTCACGCTTGTAAATCCACCAGGGCGCAGGAATGGGTAAACCGCCTCCAGCGCGTGGATGCCATAACGTTCCCAGGTCTTCGCCATCGTGATCGTGATGAGCCGAAGGTCCCCGACGGCATCGATTCGTTCCCGTAGCGCGCCGAACTCTTGACCGTAGCGCATACAACTGCTCGACATGAACGGTTTCCCGTCGCGATGCCACGACACGAATTGTTTGAGGTGATCCGCGCGATCGGTCAATGGCTTATCAATAAAAATGGGGATTCCTGCTTCGATAAAAGACGACGCTCGTTCCAGATGCTCACTGCCGATGTCCGTGGGGATAATAACGGCGTCCACAACCCCGAGTACGTCTTCGGGTTTGTCCACGATGTTCGGTATCCCAGCCGCCTTGCTAACCTGTTGGGCATCCGCCGCGCGATCGCACCAGACGTGCGTGACGCGCACACCGTGAATACCGAGGTTTTTCGCGGGCTGAGCGCTCAAGTACTCGGGAATCGCCGGATACCCGCACTGCGCCATTGCGTCCGCGTCGTAGGCACCATTGATAATGGCACTCCAACTGTAGGGATGGCCGTTGCCTTCGACCATGCCGAGCATGGCCAGACGGATATCATCCGGATGGGCTACAAGCATGCCGCGCAAATCGAATCTATTTGTTTACCGGGCAAGTGCATAGGCCTTTTCCAATACCGGATTCTTTTCACAATGCGCCGCGCGGTATACGAGCAAGAAACCAAGTCTTGACCGGTCGCTCCGATTCGGCGCGCTGTAGTGAATCGTTTCCGAATGGTGAATCAACGCATCACCCGGGGCAAGCAGGCCGACAAACGGTGTATCGCAATGTATGGGATCCTTAATGCCCATCGAATTTCCGGACACGCCCGACGGGGCATGCGGCAAGACACCGCCCACGTGACTGCCCGGCACATAGAATATGGGTCCGTTCTCTTCCGTGACTTCGTCCACGGCGATCCACACTGTGAGTACGTCGGGCGGCGACATGCAAAAATACGCGTTGTCCTGGTGCGCTGGAACCGCGGAACCGACTCGGGCCGGTTTGTTGAATGATTCCACCCCCATCAACACGGGCTCGCCATGCACCAACCGTTTCACGAGCGCGATGACGGACGCGTCCCGCGCAAGTTCTTCAAAGTATGGGTCATGTTTGTTCATGCGCCAGAAATTGCGAACGCTCTTACCGTCTGCCTCAAGGACATAGTCCTCGGGCGGAAGCGAGGTGAGATGCTTTTCCGCGTATTCATCGATCGCGTTGCGAAGATCCGCGGCCGATTCGCGGGAAATCAGATTTTCGACTTTAACCACGCCATCACGCGCGTATTGATCAGCCAATCGGTCAATGTCCATTGCGCGAAACCTCTGCGTTCACTTGCTGCCAGGCCCCGGAATCGGCCGATGCAATCGCGGCAAGATTCGTGCGCAAGGTTTGAACGCCCTCTTCCAGCGTACATAACGGCGGCGAAAGACCTTCCAATGCATCAAGAAACGCGGTCGCATTCAACACGTACATCGCATCCCGGTCTTCCAGGGCGTAGGTCTCCTCGTGCCACTCGCCGTCCGCGTCTTCCATCCAACCCCACCGTCCCGTGCGCATATCAAAACGCAGCGTCGCCTTTTCACAAACAACGGTAATGGAGGATTCGTTCGGGCGTTGATAGAGATTCAGCACATAACTCGCCATCGTCTTGCCGTGACGCGCAAATACGTGCACGGTATCTTCGACATCAACGCCGTCCAAATGCTGATGTTCGGCGTCCACATTAATCCGGTCAATCGGCCCGGCCAACCATTCTCCCATGTTGATCAGGTGGGTCATCGCGTCTTGAATGGCCCCTCCCCCATGTTCGCGATCGGCGAAATAAACCGATGCGTATGCCGGCCGATACGTCGCAAAGTGCTGGCCGACCATGCAGTACAACTGCAGCACATGTCCAAATCGCCCGCTGTCCATTGCAGATTTCATGGCGCCGAGTGCGGGATGGGCGCGGTAGTTGTAGCTCACCGCTGCGAGGAGATTTTTCGTTTTCACCGCGTCGAGCAATTCAGGAATGCCATTCATATCAACGGACAGGGGTTTCTCAATCAGAATTGGGATACCGTGTTCCACCAGTCGCGTGGCGATTGGAATGTGGGTATGCGCGGGCGTCGCGATAAGCGCGGCGTCCCAATTTGCCTTGAGCGCGTCATCCAATGCGGCGAACACGTTGCAAACGGCATAACGTTCGCCAACGGCGTTTCGCGCGTCATCATTTAGTTCGCAAATGCCGACGGTCGCGCGTCCTGTTGAAAGCAGACAACGCACATGCCGCTCGCCGATGGACCCGACACCGACG
>BQJS01000373.1 GCA_021604825.1 Phycisphaerae bacterium
AAAGCGGCAAGCGCGATTGACCGAGACACTCGCAGGATGTGCTCGTTAAGCCTGGAGCTGATTCCACCGTCGTCCGGCATATCCAGTGCGGCAACAATGCAGCCCTCATCCGCCAAGTCTGCGACGTTAATCAGCCATACCGGACACGGGCAATGTCTCATAAGTTCGCGGCATTCGCGCGATACAGAACGAGCACGCATTGCACGGCGACCCGCGATTGGCTTGATTACCAGATCGTAACCGCCTGCCCGAACCAGCTCCGTAATCTCCAGATGCGCCTTACCGACCAGTACCCTGGCGTCAATAGACAGCCCGCTAACATCGACGGATTCAAGCAGCGACTCAATTCGTTCATACCGTGCGGCGACCACCGAATCGGTCAATTCGCGCGGCGTAATCGACGTAATTAGCCGGCGGTATTCGCCGGGAATTGAATCAACTACGTCGCAAACAGTAAGCCTTGCGCTTACTTTTCGCGCGACTTCAATTGCGCGCGCCAGCGCCAATGCGTTTCCCGCGCCGGAATCGAGCACCAACAGGATGTTTGAGAACCTCATGACTGTGATACCTCCGCGATCAAATCGGCATATTGCCGATCTAGCGGCCTGTGTTCAGGCAACTCGTGTGCAATAGTTTCTGGTTTGGTTTGCCGGTCCATTGTCCGACACGCATTCGGCGCTATGAGCAGAACTATCAGAATCGCCGTTAACGGTGATTGGGAAAAGCCGACAGGTGCTGTTCGTCAATGCGTACCCGAACAAGGACAACTTGTATGGCAACGACCCTAGACTCGGACCTTACTCAGCAAGAGTGGCTGTAAGGGCTCTCTTAGTATCGGTCGCGAATTTGCCACTCGGCGGCGCTTCCTGCTGCGGACTTTCGCTGCAATTGCTTTCTGAATCATCACAACAATCACTCCTGTGAACTACACGAAAAGTATTATTCGCCAAACCCGAAGATTTATGAATTGGGACAACCCGACAGCGGTCTGTGGCTGACCCGTAGGCACAGGCATATGTGGACGATTCTCGCCCCGTTTGCGCAGGCCGGGATTCTGCCGACCGGTGCAGTGCGTAGTTTCGGCGACACTGGCGATTGTCATGGTCCAGGTTGAACAATTTCTTAAGACCGGCAGTCGGAGCGAGGCGGAACGGAGGAGTATCAGTGAAATGCTATCCGGAGTACCCATCGAGCCATTACGGTCAGCCCGTAACTAAACGTCGACAAGGCAATTTGGAGGACTTGGTCGAATAGCTGCAATGTGAGCTATACAGTGCACCGTTATTCTCCAAATCCTATTAATGGTTATTGTACGGTCCGGCAGCGCCTTTGCTCATGATTTTATCGTTTCGATCCCCATTTCACTCGCTCATGAAATCGCTCGACATCGCAATGGCCCCGGTTGGTTGACTCTAAGCAGCGTTACTCGAGGTCTCAATATTCGATACTGCGAAGTCCCAATTGATCAGCTCTTTTAGAAAGACGTCGACGTAGCGGCCGCGCTCGTTCTGGTAGTCCAGGTAATAGGCATGCTCCCAAACGTCGAGTGTCAACAGCGGTACGGTTGTGTCGGTGATGGGTGTACCTGCATTACCGGTAGTCACAATCTTCAGTTTGGCCGCATCTCGCACAAGCCATACCCAGCCGCTACCGAATTGACCCGTCGCTGCTTTTCTAAACTGCGAGATGAAAGTTTCGAGGCTGCCGAAATCTTCAACAATCGCGTCTTTCAAGTCATCACCGGGATCACTTCCACCATCGGGTGACATGCTTTTCCACAGAAACGCATGATTCCACGCCTGGGCAGCGTTGTTGAATATGGCAGCGTCCGCCGGGTTTCGACTGCTGTTCAGAACAACCTCCTCGAGCGTCATGTCGGCATACTTCGTATCAGCAACCAGTTTGTTCAGATTCTCGACATAGCCGCGGTGATGTTTGCCATGATGAAGGTCCATAGTCTGCCTGGATATATGCGGTTCAAGCGCAGTGTTGGCGTACGGTAGTTCTGGGATCTTGAACATTATTAGAGCATCTCCTGATTCAAAGTCGGGTTTAATCGTTCGCTAATGTCTGTTTCGCCTGCATCCGGAATAGCCTGACATACAGTTTGCGACGACACCACAATGATGACACAGACAGTTTCTGCTGCCGAATCACCAACCTGATGGGCCAGGAGGGAGCCGCCAGCGGTGTGAACAATTGTTACGCTGCTATTTACTGACTGACAGTCTCACACAACATGAGGCGCCACGTTGGGTTCGAGATTGCCACGCAATCGATGTCGTCAGGAAAACAACAATTCGAGAACATCTTTTCGCATCTTTTTCACGCCGTTTTCCTGAAGAGATCGAGCGCGACCTCGTAACTCGGGTCAGGGCGCTTGAACAGGTATTCGCCATGACGGATGGACGACAGCACGTCGGCGCGCTGGCGTACAGCTTCAATCGGCGACCTGGCATCCAGCACCAGGAAATTGGCCGGCTTCCCCGCTTCGATCCCGTACTGATCTTCCATGTTGAACGTCTTGGCGCCGTTGTAGGTGATCAGGTCGAGGCACCTGTCCAGTTCCTCGAACGACATGGTTTGTGCCAGGTGAATACCATTGTCCAGAATGTTCATCAGGTTGCCGTTGCCGACCGGATACCATGGGTCATTGATGGAATCCTGACCAAAACAGACATTGATACCGCTTTCCCAAAGTTCCTTCACACGGGTCAGGCCGCGGCGTTTGGGATAGGTATCCTGCCGGCCCTGCAGATAGGCATTCTCGGTTGGCAGCGAGATGAAGTTCAACCCCGACTTCTGGAACAGACCCATCATGCGGAAAGCATAGGCATTATCCGCCGAGCCAAATGAGCAGGTGTGGCTTGCAGCCGTGCGCGTACCAATACCTTCGGCCATCACCAGGGCGTTGAGCAGTTCGACGAAGCGGCTCATCACGTCGTCGGTCTCGTCGCAATGCACGTCAATCAATTTGTCGTACTTGACGGCCAGCTCAACGGTGCGGTGAATGGACTTCTCGCCAATCTCGCGTGCCCACTCGAAGTGCGGGATGGCGCCGACACAGTCCGCG